>DATCDE010000035.1 GCA_036510875.1 Actinomycetes bacterium | reverse complement strand
CAGATGAGAGCGCAGGGCAGCCCCGAAGCGGCTGTGCGCGGGCCACGGGTTCTGCGGGCGAAAGTGCACCTCCCGGGCGTTGATCCAGTGCCAGGCGCCGACGACCGGGGTGGTGCTCGCCACGGTCAGCGCCGCTCGACGGCCGCGCGGTCGGCGACGTCCTTGGTGAAGCGGATCACCAGCGGGGCGTTGACCCCGACCGTCGTTCCGGTCGCCGGGGTGACCCAGTACTGCGCGCTCGCCGCGGCCGCAGGGGTGGTCACCGTGAAGCTGGCGTGCACCGTGGCCACCGTGCCGTCGGTGTTCGCCGCCGCGGTGACCTGGTAGCGGACACCCGGGGTGGGCGGGGTGTCCGAGGTCCAGCCCGCCGCGGCCGCGTCGAGGTGGCCGGGCAGCACGTCGCCGGAGCCGGGCCCGCTGACCAGCACCGAGACGAGGGTGCCCCCGGTGACCGAGAACGCCGCCGGCACGTCAAAGCGCTCCACCGCGGACAGGTGCAGCTCAACCCTGGCCGCGGCGCTGGGTGCGATCGAGGACCGCATCGGGGGGCCGCCGTCGCCGTCGTGCACCCGGACAGCGCCAGGGCAGCGACCCCAGCAAGGGCGATCAGTCGGCGATCGGCGACTTCCGGGAGGGGGCCTGCGGCGGCAGGGGAATGACGCTACTGCAGCAGAACGGTCACGCGACGTGCCAACACTCTCGGCCGAAGAGGGCGGGAACTTGACCGCGCCCACGACGACACGATGCCCACGGAGCCCAGCCGGCGGCCTTGACGATGGTGCTCAAGGGCTGGCGGCTCAGCGTCGACATCGAACCAGAGCCAGTTCGTCGGCCCCAGCAGAGATAGGGGAGCCTGTGTCGCCCGCGAGCGCGCGCCGCACGACTCTGGCTGTATGCCTCGACGTGGTCATCTTCGCCGTGGGGGTGGCGGTGGCGGTCCCGTGCGTGGCCCGATGGCTCACCGGCCAGCAGATGCCCGGCTACGCCGGCATCGTCGCGATCACCCTGATCGTCGTGTTTTCGCGCTTCCCGCTGGTGCTGGCCCACCAGTCCGGCGACATCGTCATCGGCTTCGAGACCTGTTCGTTGGTGTTCCTCGTGCTCACCGTGCCGCCAATCCAGGCACTGGCCTTGTGGGCCATCGGTACGACGATCGCCAACGCAACGGCGCGAAAGAGCTGGCGATCGACCCTGTTCAACATCGGTCTGACGATCCAAGCCGGCGGCCTGCTCGTGCTCGTCGTCGCGCTGGTCCAGGCGGGACCAAACCAGCGATCCTTGGAACTCGCCGCGGTCATGCTCGGCTGCGCGATCTACTTCCTCTTCGACCTGCTCACCACCGCGGGCTCCCTCGCACTCGAGGACGGGACCTCCCTGAGTTCCGCCCTGCGCTGGCGTTCGGTGTCCCTGGGCCTGGCCAGCTTCGTCGGTGTTGACACCCTCGGCTACCTGGCCGCGCTGCTCCAGCGCAGCCAGCCCAGCTGGACCCTGCTGCTGCTCCTGGTGCCGGTGGGCACAATCCTGGTGGCCGTCGGCTCAGTCAGCCGCACCCAGCTGGCACACCGGCGGCTCGCCGGGCTCCTGGAAGCCGCCACTCAGGCACCAGACTGGGCCGACGAGCACCAGATCGATAGCGCGCTGGTGGTCCAGGCCCAGCGCACTCTGCGGCGCACCGAAGCGACCCTTCGCGCCACCCCTGCGGACCCACCCGAGATCAGCGCCCCGATCCAGCTCGAGGGCCGACCCGACCGCCACCTCGTGGCGCGACGGCTGTCCAACGGCGAAAATTTCGACACTCACGACCAGGTCGCCCTCGAGGCTCTCGCCGCGATCGGGGTCTCAGCACTCAACCGCCGCCGCCTGGCCGCGGACATGAGCTACCTCGCCCGCCACGATGTCCTGACCGGGCTGTTCAACCGGGGGGTGTTCGCCGACCGCTTGACCCACGCCCTCGAGCGGCGCGGACCGCGGCGGATCGTCGCCGTCCTCTATTGCGACCTCGACGGTTTCAAGGAGGTCAACGACCTCCTCGGGCACGAGGCGGGCGACCGGCTTCTCGTCGCCGTCGCCGATCGGGTCCGCAGCTGCCTTCGACCCGAGGACACCGCCGCCCGGCTGGGTGGCGACGAGTTCGGCATTCTGCTGGACAGCCTCAACGACGAGGCACAAGCCGAGGAGGTCGCCCAACGCCTGCTGGACGCCCTCGCGCCCGCCTTCCACACCGAAGGCCACGACATCCCGGTCCAGGCGAGTATCGGGATCGCCCACGCCGGCCAGGAACCGTTGACCGCCGAGGCCCTCCTGAACAGCGCGGACACGGCCATGTACGCCGCCAAGGCGCTCGGCAAGGGCAGGACCGAACGCTTCGTTCCCGCCATGCGGACCAGCGACCTGCGCCGGCGCGAGCTGGAAGCCGCGCTGCGCCTCGCGGTCGAAGAGGACCGGATCCGGGTCCACTACCAGCCGGTCATCGACTTGAACACTGGAGCCATCCGCGGCTTCGAGGCACTGGCCCGCTGGACGCACCCATCGCTCGGCGTCGTGCCACCCGACACCTTCATCCCGATCGCCGAACGGCTGGGGCTGATCCGCACCCTCGGGCTGCAGATCCTCGAGCGTTCCCACCGAGGCGCGCTACGGTTGAGCGAACGGGCCGGTCGCCCCCTCCAGCTGGCCGTGAACCTGTCTGCGACCCAGATCAGCGACCCTGACTTGACGGATCGCGTGACCGTGCTGCTCCGGGAACACCCGCAGGTCCCCCTCGTCCTGGAGCTCACCGAGGGAACGCTCCTCGGCGACGACTCCCCGACCGTCGCAGCCCTGCACACCCTCAAGGCCTGCGGCGCGAAGCTGGCGGTCGACGACTTCGGGACCGGCTACTCCTCCGTCGGGTACCTGCACCGTCTACCGGTCGACATCCTCAAGATTGACAAGCTGTTCGTTCACGAACTGCACGACCCGCGGTCCCACGCGCTGATGCAGGGGGTCATCGCCATGGCCCAAGCGATGGACCTGACCGTGGTCACCGAAGGCGTGGAGGATTGGCACAGCGCGCAAGCCGTCCGTGACCTCGGATGCGATCTGGCCCAGGGGAACCTCTTCAGCCGCCCAGTCGAGCTAAGGGCCGCCCTCGAGATCGCAAGAACGGGCCGCGTCGACGTGTCCCCGATGATGACGACCAGCCGCTACGCAGTGCCATCCGGCGAACGGTAGGCCGCACGGCACCAACACCGCCGGGTCCCGCCAATCGAATGCGGCAAGACCCCAGCTCGCCGCCTCCTGTCGGACACGACATGTCCGACCAAGCACCGCCGCCCAGCCGCCCTCTGACAGTCTTCTCCTTGGACCGCCTGCTCCGAAGATTCCCCGGAGTCAGGACACCCCGTCTCCTCTCCTTTGCTCTTGCGATCAGTTTCGAGCCCCCCTCGGGGTGGGCGGTGGAGGATCTCGTGGGCGATGTTCGTCTCGTCCTCCGCTCGACGCGGCATGCCGAGGCCGTCTGGTAGGTCCCAGGCGCACGGCTGGGCTGACCGCAGTGGCTGTCCAGCCAGCCGGATGCCCAACCACGCGCCTCTGGCACGGCCCCGTTCGAGGTGGGACGACTGTGGTGCGGAGGTGGCTGCGCGCATGCGCCCGGAGCGCGACTGGGACGTCGTCGTTTTCGGCGCGACGGGGTTCGTGGGCCGCCGCGCGGCGGCCTATCTCGCCCAGCACGCCGCCCTGAGGGGCGCGGATCGGGCTGGCTGGTCGGTCGCGCGAGAGGCTCGACGCCGTCCGCGGCGCCCTGGGCAGCGACGAAGGGCGGTGGTCCTAGCCCCACCACATGTGCCACATGGCGCTGTCGGTCCCGATCGCGAACAGGTCGATCCGGTTGGCCGACCAGGTGCTGGCCGCGACGCCGGATACGACAGTGCCGCCGCGGTCTTCCCAGCCGCTCCAGGCGGATCCGTCCCATGCCTGGTGGTAGACGGCGCTGTCGGTACCGACGGTGAACAGATCGAGCCGGTTCGGCGCCCACGAGGTCGCGGTGATGGGGCCGCAGATACCACCGAGGGACTCCCAGCCGCCCCAGGAGGATCCGTCCCACCAGCGGTGCCAGCAGGCGCTGTCGGTGCCGGTGGCGAACACGTCGAGGCGGTTGCGGTTCCATGAGGCGACAGTGGGGGCGCTCCTGAGGATGCCGCCGAGAGACTCCCAGCCTCCCCAGGAGGACCCGTCCCACCAGCGGTGCCACAGGGCGCGGTCGGTTCCCACCCCGAAGATGTCCAGGCGGTCGGTGTCCCAGGCCACGGCTGCGGGTGTGCCCATCAGGATGCCGCCGAGGGACTCCCAGCCTCCCCACGAGGATCCGTCCCACCAGCGATGCCACAGTGCGTGATCCGTCCCCAGCGCGAACACGTCGATCCGGTTGGGGGCCCAGGACACGGCCACCGGCTCGGATTCGAGCAGCCCGCCGAGAGACTCCCAGCCTCCCCAGGAGGATCCGTCCCACCAGCGGTGCCACAGGGCGCTGTCGGTGCCGATCGTGAACACGTCCAGCCGGTTGGGCGCCCAGGACACCACGGCCGGTTCGGTTTCGAGGGTGCCACCGAGGGACTCCCAGCCTCCCCAGCCCGCCGGGTCGAGCAGCGGATACGGGTTGTCGTTGGTGAGGCCGCACGGGGTCCCGGCGGGGAAGTGACGGTCCAGCAGGCCCGTGAACTGGGCGAGGGCGTCGGTGCGTCCGGTGAGGTTCTGGTAGGTCGCGGCGAGGGTCGGCCCACCGGCCGCGACGATCTCGGCCCAGGTGAAGTGCAGCTGGTAGCGCAGCCAGTTGAGGAACAGCGTCGAACATCCGATGGACAGGTAGTTGCGGTCGGTCGGGTCGGTGGTGTTCACGAAGTCCGGCCGGCCGCCGTCCAGCCAGCTGGCCGCACTGGCGAACTCCCCGAGCGACGCCGGATACAGCTCGGCGGCGAAGACTCGGGAGAGCCCCTCGCCGGTGCTCGCACCACAGTCCCAATGCCCCTGGGCTGCGGAGAACACCTCGACCTCCTCAGCGACCTGCAGCATGCGGACCAGATTCGCGTCAGTCCCGTCAAAGGCCGCGCAGTGCTCCTCGGTCGCGGTGCAGTTCGCGTGGTACGCACCGAACGTGCCGGTCACCACGTAGACGGTGAAAGGCAGGGCGCCGGGGGTCACCTCGCCGAACCAGCCTCGAAGCTGCGCGTACTCGACTTCACAAGAGGCGAGCACCGCATCCGCCAGGACGGGGCCGTTCGAGCCGAGCGCGTTCTCGTAGTAGACCTTGAAATGCGTCGTCGAACCACCCAGCGTGTAGGGACCGCCGTCGGCCGCCAGAGCGGGCCGTTCCGTCGGCACCGAACCGCCGGCCTTGACCAGAACATGCAGGTCGCGGGAGTCTCGCTGCGCCCCGGGTGCCTTGCTGACCCGGCGCTTGCCCGCGACGGCGGTGTGCGCATCGGGGGCGGCGGGCATGATGTCCGGCATCGCCGTCCCCGCCCCGTTCATCGCGGTCGTCTCCGCCGGCGCCATGCCCTTGCTGGCGGGCGCATCCATCACCGACATCGTGGTCTCCTCCATGCGGGTGCGGCTGGTGAGCAGGCAAAACGCAACGGAACCCCAGACGAGCCGAGTCGATTCGAGGCACTGCGTTGGAGGCACACGCCCCGACCGAAGGGTGCGCGAGGGCCGTCACCGCCGCGTCACCGCAGCATCACCAGGGCGCGCGTCGAAACGGGACGAGAATCGCGCCGGTGCGGCGATGGCAGTCGCCGGTGTCAGGTTCGGGCTGCGCGAAGGGTGTTGGTCGACCCGCCGCGGTACCTACCGCTTGCTCTACCGGATCCGACGGGATGTGCGAGAAGTGATCATCCTTCGCGTCGAACATCGACGCGACGCCCACCGACCGCTTCACAGAGCGTCAGACTTCGCCCCTGGAGGACGACCATGGGAGCCATAGCGACGGTGAACGCGTTCGTCGCGGCGTGGTCCGACCATAATCTCCATGCGGCGATCGAGCTGACCACCGAGGACTGCGTCTTCGAAAGCACCGGCCCCGCTCCAGAGGGGGCCCGGCTCGCCGGCCGGGATGCCGTCCGCGCGGCATGGAGGCCCATCGTCGACGACGCGTCCGCCCGCTTTGAGGTGGAGGAGAGCTTTGGGCGCCTGCGATCGGGTGGTCCAACGCTGGCTGTACTCCTGGGACGGCGGCCACGTTCGCGGCGTCGACCTGTTCACGGTCCGCGACGGCAAGGTGAGCCAGAAGCTGTCCTACGTCAAAGGCTGACCGGTCCCGACTGACTCACCGGGAGAACCACCGGCTCCACGCAAGCATGATGCAAGCGCACCCCCTGCTGCCTCACCAGGCTGCCGCGACCTTCAGCTTGAGCAGACCCATCCGTGTGTGGATGTCGACCCGCCGCCGCATCACTTGTTGTTGAACGACCCCCGCGGGTCGCCAGCGTGAAGTGCACAGCGGGGAGGACCCGGTGCCCTCGACCGGCGCGGCACTCAGGCCGTTCACCCGTCGGCCAGACCCGACTGGGCGAGGCGGTGGCCGTACCAGAGTGTGGTCAGCACGTAGCCAACGAGAAATCCGAGCACGGTGTAGGTGATCAGGATCGCGCCGGCGATCACTGTCGCTGAGCCAGAGGGTTCGGTGGTGGTCCCACCCTCTAGCCCGGACGCCACGGAGTTGATCAAAGACGCCACGGGGGCCCCCAGATGCGTCAGCTGGACCAGGCCGGCTCCCAGCAGCAGCTTCGTCAGCCAGTCGCTGACCTCGGCGAGGTTCGTACTCGGCGTGAAGGCCGAGGATGGCCGGTCAGCCCGGTCCATCGCAACGACGTTCTCCTGGTCGGACGGCTGGTCAGGTGTGGCCGTCACAGTGCCTCCGCTGGCGACCTTTGCGGTGCTGCTGCTCGGGACCGTCCCGCCTGAGGGCCCGACCGGGACCGACGGCTTCTGGGAGAGGCGGAACTCCCCGGAGGAGACGTACCGGGGGATCCCGAACAGGAAGCCGAGCAGGAACCCGGTGAGGTAGGAGGCGAGGGCGGTCAGCAGGCCGGTGCTGATGGCCTCGGCGCGGTTGGTGCTGGAGGCCAGGCCGTAGATGACGATGATCACGGATCCGCTGGCGGCGATGCCGCCGCAGAACGTAGCCAGCCACGTTGTCGACTTTCCCGCGGTGCGGGTGCGTCCCAGCATGTGGGCCTCCCTCCACCATGCCTGACCTGCTCCGCTGGGTGGGCGCGGGTTACGCCGTCGACGCCGCCGCCGCGTGGAGTCGAGTGCGGGTCTCGGTCCGTCGTCACCTTGTCGAGGGTGCGTCACCAGCACGTCACTGCGGCGCGGTGACCGATATGTCTTGGGTCAAGCGGCCCGGTGGGTGTGCTTGTACTGCTCAAAGTCCCAGCCGGGCTGCCCGTCGGTGCCGTCGAGGAACGCGGTGGCGGCGGCTCGACCGTTCTCGAACAGGGTGTCGCGTTGGGTGTCAGTCAGGTCGAAGTCGGTGGACTTGACGTGGCCGGTGTCGACGAAGATGGTGCGCGCCAGGACGGCCGGGTCATCGACGTGCATCCGGTCGTAGAAACCGGTCATCGTGTTGAGCAGGGCCAAACTCATGCTGGCCACGCCGTGCACCTCGTTGGCGACGGCCTCCTGCACCGCGTCCGGCCGGCTGGACAGCTTGATGCCGAAGGTCGGCCAGCGGGGTTCGACGCCCGGGGGCGCGTCGAACAGGTCGATCGGGAAGTTGGACAGCATGCCGCCGTCGACGATCCAGTGCTTGTGACCGGTGCCGTCGTCCAGGACGACCGGCTGGTAGAAAAACGGGATCGACATGGAGCAGCGCACCGCGTCCGCCACCGGCTCGTCGGCCGGGTCGCGCTGGTAGTGCTCCCGGTAGCCCCAGGGCAGCTGGCGCAGGCAGCCGGCGGTGATGTCGGAGACGTTGACCACCAGCCGGTAGGCACGGTCGGGGTCGGCCGGCGGTCGCTCAGGGTCGGTGTAGCGCAGGTCGGCGAAGCTGTGCACCCCGTGGGCGGCCAGCTGCTCGCCCAGCCAGGTCCGCAGGTAGTCGCCGCGGTAGATGCCGTGCTCGGCGAACAGCTCGAAGATCTTGCCGGCGGCCAGGCCGTCCCACATGGGGCCGTCCTGGAACTCGTGGTAGTCGATCGAGGTCACCGTCGAGACGAGCTCGTCGCGGCTCATCCCGGCCGCCACGAGCGCACCCACGATCGACCCGGCCGACGTGCCGGCGACCCGGTTGAACTCGTACCCGCGTTCCATCAGGACGCTGATCGCCCCGGCCAGGGCGATGCCCTTGACCCCCCCGCCCTCAAGGACCACATCGGCTTTGGGCATGCCGCCCACCTCCTCGCCAGGTGGTGCCGAACCGGGTGACCGTGGCGAGGGTGGCTCGCCGACGGCCCACCGGTGCTGCCGGACGGTTATTGTGGCGGCGTTCAGACCAGGAGCTGTTTGAGGTCCACGCCGTTGAGCTGTTCGTAGGTGCGCAGTCGCATCCGGAAGTAGCCGGTGTCGCCCCAGCCGGTGCCCCAGCTGTTGGCGTAGACGAGCACGCTGTTGAAGGCGTCGCGGGCGTCGATCTCAACGCCGACCGCCTCGACCTCGTGGCCGCCGGCGACGCCGCTGCCCGACCAGGTCGGGTCGGCGTCGATGAACCCGGCCGCGTCGGGTGAGAAGAAGGCGTTGTACCAGGGCATGCCCTGCAGGACCGGCCCGGCCTGCAGCAGCCGCAGCAGCCCGTACGCGCTGCGGGCCCAGCGGAACCGGGTGATGGTGCCGCGGGACTTCAGCACCTTGCAGATCGCCAGACCCGACGAGCCGGTGTCTTCCGGCGGGTACGTGCCGGGGTACCCGTCGATGACGGTGGCGTCGGCGTACAGCTGCACGGCGAACGCCTCGGCGGCCACCGCGTCGCCCGCCGCGGGGAGCACGGCCTTGCCGACCGCGTCGTACAGCGGCTGGGTGCCCAGGGCGCCGGTCCCGGCGTTACCGGTGCACGACCCGAGCTTGCCCTGGTCCAGGATCACCAGGGCGCGTTCCCACTGCTGGTGGTGCAGCGACTGGCCCATCGCGTGGGCGTCGTTTTCGACCATGAAGGCCAGGCTGCGCCCGTCCAGCCACTGGTTGCGGCCCAGGCGCATGCCCTCGTGCTGGTCTTCGGCGTACTTCTGGTAGAGGAACCCGTTGTCGAGCAGACCGCGAAACATCGCCTGTCTCCTCTCCGTCTGAGGGGGCCGCCATGGCTGGCGGTGACGGAATGTGGTCGCGACCGTACTCTCAGTACGCAGGGTCTGAATCCGCCATCTCAGTGACACGGCCGAGCGCCGCGCCCTGTTCCGCGTCGGGGCCTGTCAAGGGCGCGGTTCTTCTGCTGCACTGGGGGATCCGCTCACACACAGGGGGTGCCGGCCACAGATGACCATCGAGCTGGGCCCGGCGGACACCGGCACGTCTCGGTCCGTCCGGGTCGGCGAGTTGACCACCGTGCGGCTACCGGAGAGCCCCACCACCGGGTACCGGTGGGAGTGCGACGAGCCCGGCGCCGGGCTGCTGCTGGTCGAGGACCGCTTCGAGGGCGCCACCACACCGCGGGGGTCCGGGGGCGAGCGGGTGCTGGTGTTCCAGGCCGTGTCCACCGGCCCCGCGACCCTGCGGCTGGTCAACCGGCGCAGCTGGGGCAGCGCCGACCCCGGTGAGGAGTTCTCGGTGCAGTTCGACGTGCAGCCGCCGGCGCTCAGCGCCGACGAGGGCTCGTTGCCGGAATGACTCGGCGCGCCCGGCTGGGCGACTGCGTGGGGCTCCCGGTCCGGCTGTCTGGCGGCTGGCCGACGGGCGGTGCCGTCGGTGCGTAGGCGGTGCGGAAGAACCCGCGGACCGGGTGGCTGATGCCGAGGTTGTGCTCGAAGGTCGTCGCCGCGCTCGGGCCGGTGGCGCTGAAGCGGATCCACACGTCGTCGCGTGGACCGCTGTTCGGGTCGTAGACCCCGACGGTGACAGCGGCGCCGTCTTGCTGGTAGCCGTAGGCCAGGACCTGGTGGTTGAGGCCGAGGTCTTTCGGGTTGGCCGAGGCGACCGTGACCAGTCCGAGCGCGGCGGGTGTGCCGGCGTCGAGGTCGGCGCGGATCTGCGGCCACTGGACACCGACCGTGCGGGAGATGACGCCGCGTTCGATGACCACGTGCCGGCCGAACACGTCGTAGGTCGCGTCGTCGGTGGGCAGGTTCATCCACTGGTAGTACTGGGCGATCCCGGCGGGGACGTGCCAGGACTCGACCAGTCGCCGGACGATGAAGTCGTACAGCGGTGCACCCGGCCCCGGCCGGGTGGCAGGCGGGGGCGCCTGGGCGTGCCAGAAGTCCAGCGCCGCGAACACCATGCCCCCGCACAGCCCGGCGTCGGCGTTGCCGATGTTGATCGCGCCGAACGGGGTGGGCACCGTCACGGCCGGCTGGGACGGCCAGCTGTTGGTGAACGCGAAGCCGTTCGCGCTCGGCAGGAACGGGTTCGGGTCAGCCATCGCGGGCCTCCTCAACCGAGGTGTCGGCCGACCCCCGGGGCACGCCCAGGCCCGAGTCGAGGCGCACCGAACGGGTCGACCGTGACAGCGCAGCGTAATCCCGTGACTACGCAGTGCGCCAGGTCCGGTCGGCGGTACCGTTCGTCTGGACCAAGACCGCCGACGAGATCCTCGAACGGCTAAACCCATATCTTCAACGGATTCCCGGCGCAGGACATAGCGGGGTGGGGTGTTGCCGCTGGAGCCGGCTCCGCGTCAGGTCTTCGGGCCCACGCGCTGCGCGTGTACACGGTTGATGCTGAAGGTGTGTGGTCGAGACAGGTTCTGGGGATTCGGCGGATCGTGGGAGTCACCGCGTCGGTCGGCCTGGCGGTCTGCTGTGTGTTGCCTGCGGCCTGCGGCGGTGGAACGCCCTGGCCTGGTGGCAGCCTGAGCGCCTCGGGTCGTTCTGCGTCCGCCTCACCGGCCGGATCCGCGTCCAGTTCGGTGTCGGCTAGGACCACGACGGGCTCGAAAGCGACGAGTTCGCCCCCGGCCACCCCACCTACGTCCACGCCGCGTCCGTCGCCCAGCCCGCGGCCGACCGTCACGGCCCTACCGCGGTGGCTCCTGGGCGTTGACTGGACCGCCCTGCCGACGACCAGGAGGGTGGTGGCGCTGACCTTCGACGCCGGTGCGAACGCCGACGGGCTCCCCTCCGTGCTGGCGACGCTGGCGCGGGAGCACGTGCCGGCCACCTTCTTCCTCACCGGTCAGTTCAGCCAGCGGTATCCGGCCCAGGCCCGGGCTCTGGCGGCCGCTGGACGGGTGGGGAACCACAGCGTCGACCATTCAGACCTGACAACCCTGACCGATGCGCAGGTTCGGACCGAGGTGCTGGAAGCCGCGCGGACGATCCTCGCGGTGACCGGTCAGCAGCCCGCACCGTGGTTCCGCTTTCCTTATGGCGCCCGCACCGCGCACACCATCGCCGTGGTCAACGCCCTGGGGTACGTGCCGGTCCGTTGGACCGTCGATACCCTCGGCTGGGAGGGCGCCTCCGGTGGCGTCACCGCCGCCTCGGTGGTCGCCCGGGCACTGACCGCCGAACGGCCCGGTGAGATCATCTTGATGCACTTGGGCTCGAACCCGACCGACCACTCGACCCTCGACGCCGACGCGCTGCCCACCGTCATCGCCGGACTGCGAGCCGCCGGCTTCGGCTTCGTCACCATCGACGCGCTTGCCAGCTGACCGGCCCTCCAAGGGTCCCGGCCCACGGCATGGCCGGCACGGCGCATCGCGTGCCAGCACTTGCGCAGCCCGTAGACGCTGCGGTTGGCCCGGAACAGGTCCACCAGCGTGTTCACTAGGTAAGAGGATCATGAAGGTCTCCGGCGGGTCGTTCACCAGTGCTTCAACGCCCAGGCCGTGGTCGACGCCTAGCACCAGTTGATCGTCGCCGCTGATCTGCACGATTGTGCCGCCGACGTGGCCAACCTGATCCCGATGACCGAGCAGACGGCGGCGAACACCGGCCGCGCCCCGGGCCAGACGCTCGCCGACGCCGGTTACTGCTCGCAGAAGAACCTCGCCCGAGTAGCCGCGCTGACCGCATCGACGGGGACCGAGTTCATCATCGCCACCGGACGGACCAAGCACGACGACCCGCTCCCGGCCTCACCACGTGGCCGTATCCCGAAGGATGCGACACCCAAACAGCGGATGGCACGGAAGCTGACCACCAAGAAGGGCAAGGCGGCCTACGCCCGGCGCAACGTGATCGTCGAACCGGTCTTCGGGCAAATGGCCACCGTGCAAGAGGGCAAACAGCTCCTGCTCCGCGGCCTCGACGCCGCGCGCGGTGAATGGCTACTGCTCGCGGCCGGGGCCCGAACCCCCGACGAACTTACGGCCATGACCACTAGCGCGAACGCAGGTCCTTCCGGATCACAACCGTCAGTCCTTGCGGAGGGTGACCATGCGATCGCGGTCGTTGGCTGCTAGCAGTGTGTCCGACGCCACCGACGTCATCCAGTCGAGGGTGTCGTACGACCGGTCGTCGAGCACGCGCCGCAGCACCGCCCACTCGAGCACGCGGCCCGGCGCGTAACGCGACCACTCAGTGACCATGTGACCCTCCAGCACCCTGTACGTGGGCCTATCGGTGATCCCCAGCACGTAGGCGGCTAGCTGGCCGTCGATGCGGGCCACCGCGAGCTCGAGGGACCCCTCGTCGGCGAGAGCACGCATCCGCGCGTGCCATATCAGCCTGGCGTTGCCATCGCCGAGGTCGCTGTTGCGGCCGCGCGCGTGGTCGCGGTCCCGGTGGGTCGCCTCCAACTCGGGCAGCAGCCGGGCTATCCGGACGCGGTCCTTCGTGAACCGGACGGTCAGCTCTCGGCCGTCCCGGCGCAGGCGGTTGGTGGCCTTGCGCAGAGTGCGTTGCATGTTCGCAGACAGGTAGTCCGAGCTCGACTCGCCGGGCGCTCGTCGTACGACGGGAACTGGGTCTGTCGGTGTACGCACCACGCCAGGGAGCGCCTCGGCGAGCGCTCCTGCCACCTGGCAAGAGGAGTCGAGGGGACCAAGGTGAAGGTGGTACCCCGGCGGTCCAGAGGCCAGAACGGTGGACAGCGCGACGCCGAGGCGGTGGGCCGCACCCGGGCTCGACGCGAGCAGGGCACCCCGGTGCCCTGGGCTGCTTCCGGCAAGCTGGACGAACTCCTGCACGGACCCATACGTCGACGTCGTCGTCGAGACGAGCAGTGCCGCGCCTTCCAGCAGTCCGGTGCTGTCGCGCACGAGCACCCCGAACGGCTGGCCGTCCGGTTCGAGCGCGAGGGTGGCGAGAACCCAGGGGGGTCGTGCCGTCGCTGGTGTCCCGCAGCGGCTTGCCAGCTCGGCGAGCTCGCCGCTGAGGAAGCGCAGCCCGTCGAAGCCGTGCACGACATCGGCGAGCCCCCGGTCGGCCCACGGTTCGGTGGCACGAGGCTGTGCGCTGGAGGCGTGGGCGAGGGTCACCAGACAGCCTCGTCGGAGGTCGTCAACAGCGTCGCTTCGATCCGCACCTCGGCCGTGACCGCGGAGGGGAGGGTGGGGTACTGGCCGCGGGCGTCGAGCCAGCGTTCCAGCGAGTTCGCGTCGACCGGACGGGAGAAGAAGTATCCCTGGGACTGGTCGCAGCCGGACTGAGCGAGGTGGACGGCGGTGGCCTCGTCTTCCACTCCCTCGGCGACCAGGGTCATGCCGAGGGAGTGGGCAAGGCCGATGGTGGAAGTCACGATCGCCGCTGCCCGGTTGTCGTCGGCCATTCGCTGAACGAACGACTGGTCCAACTTCAGCTCGTCGATCGGTAGTTCTCGCAGGTACGCCAGCGATGAGTAGCCGGTGCCGAAGTCGTCGACGGCCACTCGGATGCCGAGCCCACGGAGTTGGGTCAGGATGTCACGGGCCCGCTCGCGGTCGCCCATGAGGAAGTCCTCGGTGATTTCCAGTTCGAGGGCCGAGGCTGGCAGGCCGTGGTTGAGAAGAAGCAGCCGTACTCGGTCTGGTAGTTCGAGGTCGACGAGGGACGACGCCGACAGGTTGACCGCGACGCTGAGGACTCGGCCGGCCGCCCGCCACAGCCGCACTTGGCTCAGCGATTGCTCGAGTACTGTCGTCGTGAGATCTCGCATGAGGCCGAAGTCCTCGGCGAGCTGGAGGAACGAGTCGGGGTAGAGCAGGCCGCGGGTGGGGTGCTGCCAACGAACGAGTGCCTCGACGCCGTTTACCGCGGCCGTCTGGGAGTCGACCTTGGGCTGGTAGTGGACGATCAGCTGGCGGCTGAAGATCGCGGCGCGCAGTTCCTCGAGGGTTCGCAGTCGCTCCTGCCCGCCGAGGTCGCCGGCGAGGCTGTAGACCGAGAAGCCGGCCCGGGAGTCCTTGGCCTGGTACATCGCGACATCCGCCTGTCGGAGCAGGCCGGAGATCTCGCGCCCGTGGTCTGGCAGTAGAGCGATGCCAACGCTGGCCTCGACCCGGACGGTCACCCCGTCAACCTCGAATGGCGGGGCCAGGGTCTCGCGGATGCGCTCCGCGACGGCCTGCGCGCCGGAGACGTCGACGTGCTGCAGGAATACCGCGAACTCGTCCCCGCCAAGGCGGGCCAGCAGGTCGCCGTCGCGACATAGCAGGCCGGCGAGGCGGCCCGAGACTTGGCGAAGCAGGTCGTCGCCGGCTTGGTGCCCGAGAGAGTCGTTTACCTCTTTGAACCGGTCCAGGTCCAGCAGCAGAAGAGCGCCGCGGTGGTCCGCCGGCAGCGTCGCCAGACGTGACTCGACCTGCTCGTAGAAGGCCCGGCGGTTGCCGAGGCCGGTGAGCTCGTCGGTGAGGGCCAGCTGGTGGCTGTGGGCGAGCGTCGTGACCTCGCGGAACGTCACGACCATGCGGGCCAGCGACGCCAGGATTGTGAGGCAGCAGAGGGCGAATGCGACCGGGTGTACGCGGCTGCCGCGGTCGTACACCAGTAGGCCGAGGGCGGCCAAGGTGGCCAGCACGGGAACGCCGAGCAGCAGCCACTTGGGCAGCACGGTCCCGACGGCCCGGCGCGACCACCCGGGGGCGAAGCCCATGAGCAGCGTCGCCGCTACCCAGATTGCGTCATTGGGGCCGCCGGGCTGGTAGGTACCGTCGGCGGCCGAGGAGACGTACCAGACGTCCGCGACCACGAAGACCGCAAGCCCGCTGCCGAACAGCCACAGACCGACGGGCGGCCGCCAGTGGAACATCGCCATCAAGGCCGTGACCATGAGGATGAGTAGGACGTCGAGCAGGGGGTAGGCCAGCGTCGTGACCACTGCGGCCGCACTGCCCCCGGTGATGGCTAGGACCGGTCCAACCACCGCGGCCGTGATCGCGGCGACAGCGAGGCCGCCGACGACGCCATCGAGCCACAGGCTCAGCGGCAGCCGCTCGGTGGTCATCTCGCGCACCACCATCAGTAGTGCGACGAACGCGAAGCCGTAGAAGCTCAGCCACAGCCCGTCGGCCAGCGAGGGGAACGGCTCGGGGTCGAGCGGCCGGACGAATATCGTCCAGTAGACATTGCCCAGGCCGTAGACCCCTAGGCCCACGCCCAGAACTTGCCAGGCCCTGCGGAAGGCGACGGCTTCCCTGGCTCGCACCAGGCAAAGCACCGCGCTGAGCATGTACGCGAGGTTGTTGAGGAAGCCGTCGAGGAGCAGGCTGTAGCCGGCGTGCGGTCGGACGCCGGGGATGGTGGACACGACGAAAACGCCGTACACGAGGGCGATCAGCACGTTGAGGGCCGTCGCCCGCCTGTTGCGACCAAGCCTGATCCAGGACGCGGTCACCGCGACAGCAGCGCCCACACCGACCACCCCCTGACCATGCGTCCCTGAAGCCCCCACCGCCTGATCGGCTCAAAGACCAATGGGCTTTAGCCCGGCTTTAGCCGCTGGGGCGTGCTCGGAGTGGCCACCGGCGCCCCGCACGACCCGCACGGGTAGGCCCTCCCGTTCGCTGGTGATCCCCCCGACGTTGCCGTGCGCGGCGATGTCCTGATCCGCGACTTGCTGCTTGGTTGCGGGATCGTTGCCACCATGGCCGGTGTAGATGATCACGTCGCCGTAGTCGGCGTCGTCAACGTAGCCGCCCGAGACGACGATCGCGTCGGCACCCTCAGCCTGGGTGCCTGAGATGCCAGCCATCAGCGGGGCGTGAACACCTGCGTCGCGCAGGGCGTGACGGTTCTTGAAGGGCGTCCCCACGGGAATGCCGAGCGGGGCTCAGAACTGCCTGGCCACCCAGAGTCTCCTTCCACGAGATCCTGCGACGGAGTGTGGCAGTCGGCCACATGACGTGGGAGGTGCGCCACCTGGGAATCACGGGCGCAAGGCTGGTCGCGGGAGGCTGAACACCTCGATCAGCAAACGACACATCGAGACGTCCAGGCCACCTCGAAGCGCACGTGGGGTCTCGACGTGTCAACGGATCCGAGGAAGACGGTGGCCGTCGCCTTCGACTGGGGGACCGGGGAGACCGTGCTCGCGGTCGGCGTCTCGCCTACGGGGTGATGATCGTCCACATCATGATGTCCTGGCCCCCCTCGGAGTAGGGGTAGCAGACAGTGGGGAGGGGTAGGTACGGCGACGGGTCGAGTCCGACTTTGCCCTTGAGGACCGTGCCTGATCCGTCAGTGGCTAGGCCGTCGTAGATCCCATACCGGGTGCTGCCCCAGGTGAGGGTGCCGCTGAAGTCGCCGATCATGCCTGTCCAGTCGGTGAAGTTGAACTCGCCGTGAAAGTTCGCCTTGTCGGACAGCGTGTTTGCGTTCACGCGCATCGGGTTCGACTCATATCCGATGGCCGTCCAGGTCCCGGTGGTGGCTTGCCACAGGAAGTCCGCGAAGAAGTGAGGCGCTGAGCCCTTGAGCACGTGCCCGTCGTGTCCCAGGTTCTCAAACACCGGGACCTCTTCGAAGTACCAGAAGCACCGATCGATGATGTAGGTGGCCTTGCCCGCCGAGGCGGCGTTTGCTGGCAAGGCGGGGACGGTCAGGCCCGCGCCCAGCACGGTCACCGCGAGCAGTGTCAGGAATGCGCGTGTTTGCGGCATGGCTCTCACCTCTCTCGAAGGTCCGTAGTCACCCCGTTCGTACCCCAGCCCTTTCAGGGCCGCTGAAACAGGCTTGTGGGCCGGAAGACGGGCTGTGCGAGGGAGCACCCGGGGGCAAGCGGCCCTGAACGGCCGTACCCCTCGGGCGTGATTCCTGGCACCGGTGTCGCCGGTTGGCGTCATCGCACGTTCCCTCAGCGCCGATGAGCCTTGCATTGCGTAACGGAACTTCGGTAGAGCCGGATGACCCCCGTCGGTTCCCGCTGGGGCAATAGGGAACCCCTCATCACGGATCGCCACAACCGGTGATCGATCACCCCCTCGACCACACCTCGGCCTGGGTCACCCAGTGCTCCTGCTGCATCCCGACATCCCGGTGGTAGCGGCACCAGCGCCCGCCACGGCTGACTGGCCGCAAGGGGCGTCGAGCCTGCTCCAGTGTGTGGCCAGCGGCCTTGTGCAGCGCCTCAACCGGGCGGGGCGGAGGGGCGACGGCCTGGGTCACAGCACGATCGTCGAGTAGCCGTTCATCGCACCGTTGCCTGCCCCGATCCACAGGAAGGCGATCAGATCTCCGTCGTGGACCCGGCCCGCTCGGCGGTCCTCGTCGAGCAGGATCAAGGTGCTGGCGGCCGAGGTATTCCCATAGTGGTCGACACCAATCGGGACCCGTTCGGGCGGAAGGCCCAGCATCTCCACCGCGCGACGAACCACGACACCGTTGGCTTGGTGCAGATACCAGCGAGCGACCGAGTCAATGTCGAAGTCCGTTCCCGTTGTCGGCTTGATCTTGGTGGGCCAGTCCTCCTGCAGCATCTGGAAGTTCCGGGTCATGAGTGGGGCGAACACCTCGGCAACCTTGACGCCGTCCATCAAGAAGACGTTGTCGGGCAGGTTGGTTGGCGAGGTGTGATGGAGGCAGCCACCCGCTGGGTAGTTCACGAGTTCGACGTCAGGGTTGGTCTCGTAGCGGACCGACAGCAGTCCCTTGGGGCGGCTGTCGGGGTCGCGCGGGGCCGAGCGGAACACGACGGCTCCCGCGCCGTCGGCGAACATCAGGGGAGCCAGCCAGCCCATGCCGCTTGGATGGTTGTAGTAGTAGTCGTGGACCTCGGGGTCGAAGTAGCCGGAAGGGCAGTTGCTCGCCACCACTAACGCCGTGGTCGGCATTTCGCAGACGAGCGCGGCAGCGGCGCTGCGAAATCCTGATGCCAGACCGGCACAACCGAGATTGTGGTGGACCAGATCGATGTCACGACGCAACCCCAGTTCGCGCGTCAAGTAGCGGAAGTGATCCTGGCAGGAGATCGTGTCCGGAGTCGAGGTGATGTGAACGAACAGGTCGATATCCGTAGCGTCGATGCTGGCGTCCTCCAAGGCTAGACGCGCCGCCCGCAACGTCAGGTCGCCGTCGTAGATCCCGCCGTCGGCCCGGCTGCGCTTGCGCCGCCCCCCGAACTCGTAATCAAGGCGACGCTCAAGGATGGCGAGGTGCTTGACGACCCATTCTGGCTCCAGCAACCGGCCATCCGGTCGGGCTGGGCGGAGGTAGTGGAGGATCTCCTCGTTGGAGACTCGGTGCTCAGGCAGGTACGAGCCGACGCCCACCACGGACACCGACACCTCCGACGCCAACGCGGGCATCATCGAACGATTCATGAGACCACCGCTTCCCTAGCCGAGCGTCCCCGCGAGCCATCGACAGTTCCACCGAAGGACGGGCCAAGCGCAACGTGAAGAGGCGAAGGTCCCAACGACTCGGGCAAAGCGGCGCGACGGGCGGACGGGGTCAGCCCAGTGACCAGTTGATCCGTGGCGATCTCGCAATGCGTGGGCCAGCAGCCATCCGTTGAACTCCTCGTCCCGGGTCACCCAACGCGGGATGCACCTCAACGAGCATGAGGCGGGGCTTGAGACGGGTTGCGCAGCGACGGTGTTCGCGCTGGCGTCTTCGTCCCCTTGCCGCCTCGGCGGTGGGGCTCTGCCACGATCACGGGCCCGGCGGTGAGGACAAGGTAGCCCCTCCAGCAGGTCGACGGGCTGCACGAGCAGCCTGACCAGTGCCTCGCTGGCTGATGGCTCGTCCCACTCGGCGTCGGGCCGTGTCGCGCTCCTCGTTCGGGAGCCCGGCCAACCATCCGCGTCAAGTGGCCCCGGGTCGATACCCGGCGGCCTTTGGACCCTGCCGAGCGTCGGACTGCCGGTGTCATCGTTGGTGCGTGGAGGTTCGGACGTGGAGACTTGACCCGATTGACGGGTTCGCTGGGTCCGCGTGGCTTGTGTGCAAGACGGCGCCGCCGAGGCGCGACCTAGCGGAGCAGGGCTACACCTTCAACGGCCCAGCCGAACCAGTTCTCGACCACGAGTTTGGCGTCGCACGGCGCTACCCCGTCGTTCACCTGTTCTGACATGGTCACGCACGCCCTCTTGATGACTTTGGCGCACGGTCGCGCGGGCTGGCAGCCACACCAGTCTGCCAAGGATCAAGGGGAGACGGGGCAGGCCGCGAGCCGCGGCCCAGCCTCGTCAGCGAGGGCGGTCGCAAGGGCCAGCTCGTGCTGTCCGAACGCCGGGCGCCCGTAGTCGCGCGTGGCATACAGCTCGCCCCACAGCTGGCCGTCCTCTCCGTTCAGCGGGACGCCGACGCACGAGCTCTTGCCGAACAGCGCCAGCATCCGGGCGACCTCCGGCGGGCACTCGGGCGCGTGCTGCACCGCCAGGTACCCCTCGCCACGCTCCAGCAGCACGGTGACCTGCGGAAACCGGCTGCGCGAGTACGTCTCGTCGGTGGGGAACCGTTGCTCTCCCATACCCAGGCGTCCGATGTTGGCGATCGTCACCCACTCCTGCGTGACGGCGACGAATCGGTTGATGGTGACCCCCGACGCAGCTAGCTCGCCGCGGGCCTGTTCGCCGATCTCCTCGGCCACGCTGAGCAAGCTCCGCACACGGACATCATCGAATGCCACGACGGTTACCGCAACGACTCGCCAGTCATCGAATCCGGCCACCACGCGATCGCGGGACGTGCCCAGCACCGACCGCGAAAGCGAGGCAGAAGAGAAGGACGAAGCCCGCGATGGTCGCTGCCCACCGGCCGCGCCAGGTTCTCATTTCAGGCTCCTGCCAGGCTGCCACCAGGGCGAGCAGCGCGGCGATCACACGGCCGCGCGCTCACCGGCCGACCGCACCGACCGGATATTGATCGGGTCCCGAAAGCACTCCCCCTGCCGCGGCTCGGCGGAAGCCCGATGCGGCGCCGAAGGTGCTCGAAGGTGCCGGGCCGATCCTTCCGCAGGCCGCATAGCTGTACGCATAGCTGTACAGGCCACAGAACGATCAAGAACCAGACCCTCATGGCAAGAGAAACCGGCTCTGACGAGAAGATTCGCGGTGCGCTGTACAAATTGCATAAGAAACACGGCGAGCGCCGTGAATCTTCGCGCACCACGGTGCGCCGGAGGCGCCGCGTTGCTGACCTGCGCTCTTGGGGGCGCGCCCGGAGGCACTCGAACCCCCAACCTTCTGATCCGTAGGTCTGCCCAAGCCCTTGTCCGGGGCTCCCCGCCGGGCACCTTAGGGGCCCCTCACAACGCTCTGACCTGTACGTTTGTCACGATCCCAGTTACCGACTCAGACCGGTCAACACCCTGTCTATCCAAGTTTGACGGAGCTTTGGTTCTCACTCCGGTTCTCACGGAGCTCGCCTTGCCGACCCGTCAACAGGTGTTCGTCAGCCGTGGTCAGAGGAGTCCAGATCCATGCACCGGGACGAGCTCGCTCTCGTTCGCGTCGAGGTGAAACCTCCTCAGGGTCAGCGACGAAGGTGGTTTCGCCGGCCGCGAGGATGAGCCTGGTGCGGCTCCCCGCGGTTGGTGCGTCAGCTTGGGTCCTTTCGGTAATGACGCGTGGGGTGGGTCTGCACGAGTTTGCGGAGCAACGGCTCGAAGGCTTCGCCGTACGTGGGGAACGCGTGGATCACGTCGGCGAGGATCTCGAGCGGGACCTTGGCCCGGATCGCGAGAGTCATCTCGGCCATCCATTCGTCGGCCCTGGGCCCGATCGCCGCAGCGCCGAGCAGGAGCCGTTGCTCGACGTCGGCGGTGAGTACCAGCAGGCCGCGCGGGTCGCCCTCGGTCAGGCTCCGCGCCACCTCGCTGAGATCGAGCTCCAGCTGGACGACGTCGTGCCCCTGTGCCGTCGCCTCCTCCGCGGTGAGGCCGACGCTGGCGACCGGCGGGTCCGTGTAGATGGCCCGCGGGATCGCGGAGTAGTCCGCCACCCGCGAGCCGCCGAGCAGGTTCTCGGCTACCAGCCGGGCCTGGTAGTTGGCGGTGTGGGTGAACGGGGCGGTGCCCGTGACGTCACCGGCCGCCCACAGGTGCAGGTGTCCGCTCGCCCTCCCTGACCCGTCGACCTCGAGCGGGTCGGTCGGGGAGAGTGCGAGCCCGAGCCGTTCGAGACCGAGCCCGTACGTTGCGGGGTCGCGGCCGATGGCGAGGATCAGTCGTTCGAACTGGACCCGGGCCCCGTCCGAAAACAGCGCCTCGGTCAGCCCGGTGGCGCCCCGGACAACGGATCGCACCTCCGCGTCCAGCCGGACGTCGACCCCGTCGGCGGCGAGCATCTCAGCCAGCCGTCTGGCAACCGCAGCATCTTCACGTCCGGCGACCTGGCCACCGGACTCGACGAGGACGGTCCGGACGCCGAACCGTTCGTACAGCTGGGCGAGCTCGCAGCCCACCGGGCCCCCGCCGAGGATCAACAGCGACTGAGGGCGGTGCCGACTGCTCAGCGCCTCGTCGCTGGTCCACGTGGGGACCGTGTCCAGCCCATCGATCTCCGGCCTTCTCGCGCGAGAGCCCGTCGCCACGACGAGGTCGCGCCAGCCGATGTCCGTCCCGCTCACGGTGAGCACGCCCTCGGACCGGATCCGCCCGTCGCCGCGCAACAGCGTCACGCCTGCGTCGGTGAGCGACCGTGCCGTCGCCGCGTCGTCCCGGTAGTCGGAGATCCGGTCGCGCCGAGCCGCTGCGGCGGCGAAGGCGTCGATGTCGGAACCCATCGGCACCGGGTCGGCGACTGCGCCCAGCTCGTGCGCGTAGTTCAGGAGTCCACGGACCTCCGCACTGCGCAGCATCGCCTTGCTCGGCATGCACGCGACATACGGGCACTCGCCCCCCACCCTGAGCCGCTCGACCAAAGCGACGGAGCGGCCGGCCTGCGAGACGGTGGTCGCGACGAGCTCACCTGCTGACCCGCCGCCGAGCACTACGACGTCGAAGAAGTCCATGCCCATGCCTACCCCTCACCCGGCCGAGTCCTAATAGGCGTTTTTCCGCCGCAGCTGTCGGCTGCGACCGTCCGGGTCGAAGAGGAGGCGGTACATCGGGGTCGCCCAGATCCGGGTCAGCCGCGACAGCTCCGGCTGCTCATAGGTGCGCAGCTGGCCGGGCGGCCGTGGTCCGGCCGCACCAGAACGGTGCCAGGCGTCGAGGTCGGCGGCGCACTCGCGGAAGGCCTCGAACGTCCTGGCTGGATCGTCGGCCTCGGGTTCGGACAGAGCGCGGCCCAGGTGCTCACGCGCCAGCTCGAGGCGGAGGGCCCGGGCCCACGAACCCCGCGATCCAGGATCGTCGGTCGAGGTGTCGAGCACCGCGCAGCTCAGCTCGCTGTCATGGGTCCACGATCTGCGGTTGGCGTTGTCGGAGCCGACGCATGCCCACGTGTCGTCGATGACACAGACCTTCGCGTGGACGTAGATCGGGGTCCCCGCGGCGTTCTCGAGGCCGTAGACCCCGAACCGGGATGCGCCGGCCTCCCGAAGGAGGCGTAGCGCCGGCTCACGTCCCAGCAGGTTGGGCGGGACGGCCGTGCGCCCGTCCTGGTCCGGGAATCGCGGTATCACCACGATCAGGTGAAGGCCGGGCTGCCGGGTCAGGGCTTCGGCGAAGATCTGAGCCACGTCCAGCGACCAGAGGTACTGGTCCTCGACGTAGATCAACGATCGGGCCTTGCTCACGGCTTTGCTGTAGCCAAGAGCGACGCTGCGTTCCCCCGCCGTGGCGAACGGGTACCCCGGGCGTCGACTCGGGTAGGTGCGCAGCAGCTGGACCGCTTGGGTTCCGCGTGGCGCCGGGTCGGGGAGCTGAGGGGGCAGGACGCGAGCCGTCCGGTCCTCCCGGTGCACCCTCTCGCCGATGAGGTGGATGGGGTTGCGACTCAGCGGGGCGGGGTCGTCCCATCGCTCGCGGAAGACGGCTTCGGCGTCGCCGACGGCCGGCCCGTGGATCGCGAGTTGGATGTCGTGCCAGGGCGGCCGGTCGCCGTACACGGCTGCCATCTTCTGCCGCTGCGGGTCACCCGCGTGCGATTGATCGTCCCGACGGCTGTGGCACAGATCGATCCCCCCGATGAACGCGACGTCCCGTTGCGGCTGAAGAGGATGGCGGAGGACGACGAGCTTCTGGTGATGTGAGCCAAACGGGCGCACCCGCATGTCGAGCAGGCACTGACCGCCAGCGTCCTTGATCTCGTCACCGAGGTGACGGTTTTCCTTCGCGCTGAACTGGAAGCGATCCCCGTGCGAGCGCCACAACAAGCCACGCACACGCACACCTCTGCTGGCCGCGGCGGCGAAGACCGGACCGATCTCGGTGCCAGGTCCGTCCAGCCGCTGATTGGGGTCGCCTCGCCAGTCGGTGAAGAACAGCGAGTCTCCCTCCCCCATGGCCTGGACGGCTGCGAGGAGCTCACGGAAGTACGTGGCGCCGTGGACCAGCGCCCGAACCTGGTTACCGGTCGACCAAGCGAGCGCGCCAGCGTGTCGTGAGTCCAGGAGCGTGTCCGGGTTGTCCCGTTCGCCCGAGCTGAGGAGCCAGTCGGCAGGCGAAGCTTCGATTCCAAGCACCATCTCGCCTACCTCTCGGACAACCCACGACTACGGAGTACCCCTGCCCAGACGCTCCCATACTCGGGCCCGAGACGAGGCAGGGAGGGGAGCCGTCCCGGCTGTCGGCATGGCTGGACCGGGATGGGGGTATAACTCAGAGAGACTCTGAAGGAGAAACCCTTGACGGTGTCGAGAAGCGCAGGCCATCTGGTGGGTACGGCGACCGAACAGGCCGCGAACATCCGTCCCATGAATTGGGCCGCCCGGGCCGGACTCGCCGCGCGTGGGCTGGTCTACCTGCTGATGGGACTGCTCGCGGTGCTCGTAGCCCGCGGGGGCCACGCCCAGGTGGATCAGAAGGGCGCCTTGGCTCAGGTGCTGGCGAAGCCGCTGGGTGGCTGGGTCGTCGGTTCGATGGCGCTGGGTTTCGCCGGGTACGCACTCTGGCGGCTCTCCGAAGCGGCCTTCGGCGTGACCGGTGAAGGTCGTGGGGCCGGTCCCCGTCTCAAGTCGCTCGCCCGAGGCCTGATCTACGGATTCCTCGCCTACACCTCGCTGGCGCTGCTCGAGGGTTCGCGCGTCACGCAGTCCAGCCAGCAACGCGGCTACGCCGCCGAGGCGATGGCCCACCCAGGTGGGCGTTGGGTGGTCGCTCTGGTCGGACTGGCCATCGTCGGCATCGGTGCCGTCATGGTCGTCGAGGGCGCCAAGCAGAAGTTCATGCGTTACTTCCCTGCGGACGCGCTGACCGGCAAGATCCGGGACTCGGTGCGTCGCCTAGGCACTGTCGGCACGATCGCGCGCGGGTGCGTCTTCGCCCTGACGGGTGTCCTGGTGGTGTCGGCGGCCTGGACCTACGACGCCGCGAAGGCCAGCGGGCTCGACGGTGCGCTCAAGACCTTGCGCGACCGGCCCTTCGGCGGGCTGCTGCTGGGTCTGGCCGGGCTAGGACTGATCGCCTTCGGCGTGTACGGGCTCGCCGAAGCCCGCTACCGCCGAGTCTGACGATGCCCGACGATAGCCGCCCCGAACGGCCCCATCCAGTAGGCGACGGCAAGGTGGTCGCCCTTCGGCTGGGCGGCGGGTTCATCGCACTGTGGGCGCTGTTGTCCGGCCTCGGACTGCTCGTGACCCACGTCCTCGGGTCCGGGCGCCTGAACGAGCTCGACCGGGGGGTCGACGAGTGGTTCGCTGCGCATCGCAGCGGCCCGTGGAACACCGTCAGCGCCTTCGGCAGCGGGGTTGCGAACACCCAGACCGCCATCATCGTCACCGTTGTCGCCATGCTCTTTCTCCGCTGGCGGCTCGGCCGGTGGTACGAGTCGCTGATCGTCGGGGTGGCGATCGGCGGGGAGCTGCTGCTGTTCCTCGCGGTGACCGCGACCGTTCACCGTCCCCGACCTCCCGTGCCTCGGCTCGACGCGTCTCCACCGACTTCGAGCTTCCCGTCCGGACACACGGCCGCGGCAGTCGCTCTGTATGGCTCCCTGGCGGTCCTGCTGCTCTGGGTCTACGGCCGCCGCACGGCCATCAAGGTCGTGGCGTGGGTTCTCTTCGCCATCCCCGTTGTGGTCGCCCTCTCACGTCTCTACCGGGGGATGCACTACCCGAGCGACGTCATCGTCGGTGCCCTGGGCGGAGCGCTGTGGCTGCTGCTCGTGATCACGACGCTCCTGCCCCGACAGAGGAGCAACGGTGACTCCGGCTAAGCCTGCGAACGACCAACGGAACCCCGACCCTGGGCCGGCGAGCACAGCCGAGGTGGCGATCGGGGTAGCGGAGGACGTCCTGTCGCCAACGGCACCTGGCCCACCTGAAGAAGTGGCTGTCCTGCGCGACCTGCCGCCGGTCGCGTTCTGGGGGGCGGGCCGGTGGCCCGTCGCCCTCGTCGCGACCTGCGTGGCGTCAGGAGCCACCTTTGCCGCGTTGTCGGTCTGGGTCGCGGTGCAGGGTGCCCAGCCGGCTGCCGTGGACAGTGCCGTCCACGGCTGGGTGGTCGCCCATCGCAGTGCGGGCAGTCTGGTGCTCGCGCGAGCGGTCACCTGGGGTGGCGTCACTGCTTTCGCCATCCCGGCGCTGGTCGTCGTCGGGGCGACCGCGCTGAAGGCAGGCAGCAGCTACGCGCGACGGATCCGGGCTGGGGTGCTGCTCTCGGGTGCGGCCGGCCTCGGGGTCTTCTTGGGACTGCGCGTCAACGCCGTGGTCGGGCGAGCGCGGCCTTCGATGGCGGACTGGGCCGGCGCGGCTGGGGGCCCGTCGTTCCCGTCCGGCCACACCACGGTTGCGACGATCTTCGCCACCTTCTGCGCCTGGGCTCTGGCCGACCGCCTGCCCGCGGGGTGGCCGCGTCGACTGCTCTGGGCGACTGCTGCCGTCTACGCCGCAGCAGTCGGCTTCTCCAGGGTGTGGCTCGGCGTCCACTGGCCCACGGACGTCTTGGGTGGGTGGTTCTTCGGGGTGACCTGGTTCACCGGCGTCACCCTGGTGGTGGGTTGGCGTCGTCAGCGGGCACACAGATCTTGATCGACGCCGGATGAACCTTGATCCGCAGCTTCTTCACCGCTGGGCGCGCCCCACCATCGAGCTCGTAGGGGAACGGCCGATCGAAGCGGATGCGGAATCGTGTGCCGCGAGCCACCTCGACGAACTTCGACTTCTCGCCCTGCCCCACCGCAACCCGACCCAGCGTTCGCGTCCACTGCGCCGGGTTCTTCGCAGTGACGACGCCGAGCTCGAGCAGCCCGTCGTCGGGACGTGCGCCGGTGAAGGCCTCGATCCCGCCCAAGATCTTGCTCACGTTGCCCACGAGCACGCACGAAGCGCTGCCCTTGAAGAACCGCTTGCCATCCACGTCGATAGTTGCCTTGACGCGTCGCGCGCTGAGGTTCCGTGCACCCGTCCAGAAGTAGGCGACGCGTCCCACCCGATCCTTCATGCCGCCGTCGGCATCCTTGATCATGAGAGCGTCGAATCCGGCGCCGGCCATCACGGCGAAGTGCTCGCCGTTGACCGAGCCGGTGTCCAGAGCACGGCGTTCCCCACTCAGGCCGATGCGGACTGCCTCGTGCAGATCCTTGGGCACGCCGAGGTTGGTCGCTAACAGGTTCGCCGTGCCCGCCGGAAGGATGGCGATCACTGCGGTCGAACCGGCCAGTGCGTCGATGCAACGCTGAACCGACCCGTCTCCTCCCCACACGAACACGACCTCAGCGCCTTTGGCGAAGGCCCGGCGAGCGGCCTTCGGCGCTTTACTGCTCTTCGCCACCTCGAACCAGAGCGGGTCGGGGTACCCCTGCTCGGCCAGAACCTCGCGCAGCTCTACCAGTCCTCCGCCCAGCGTCTTCCCGGAATGGGCCACCACCGCCACCAAGGTCATCGTCGCTCCCTCGCTCTCATCCGACCTACCGTGCCCCGCCAGGGCGGCGCCCACACTTGGGCCCGTCGCGTCAGGTCCGTCGCCTCAGCTTGTCCCGCCAGGCCCTTCCGTCCGGGTCGTACAACGCGCGGTAGAGCGGCACCGCCCACAGCCGTTGCGCGGAGCTGACGCCGTCGAGCGTCGCGGGAAGGAGGCGACCAGGTGGCCGCACCCCGACCTGGCCGCCGTCGTGCCACTGCTTCAGCCCGGCAGCTGACTGGGCGACGGCGTCGAACGCGCTGACTGGATCGAGCAGGTCGCTGACCTCGCCTTCGCGGTCCAGGTGCTCGTTCAGCAAGGAGAGGCGTAGCGCCCGGGCGAAGCTTCGAGCGTGGTCACCGAGGCCGGCCGGATCCTGCGGTTCCCGTTCGTCTCGATCCTCGTCGAGCACCGCGATCGACAGCTCGCTGTCGTGGGTCCAGGAACGGCGGTTCAGGTTGTCGGACCCGATCATGGCCCAGACGTCATCGATGACCACGACTTTGGCGTGGACATAAACCGGGTCCCCTCCCGCGTTTTCGAGGTCGTACATCGCGAACCGGCTTCCTCCGGCCCGGCGGCACAGCCGTACGGCGTCCTCGCGGCCGACCCTGGTTGGCATTCCGTCGATGCGACCGCCCTTGTCCGAGTACCGGGGTACCACGACGATGACACGGAGCTCCGGACTCCTGCGCAACGCGTCCGCGATCACCCCGGCCACATCGCTCGACCACAGGTACTGGTCCTCCAGGTAGACCAGGCGTCCGGCTCGCTGGAACGCTCGGCGGTAGGCCTGCGCGATGCTCCGCTCACCGAGCGGGGCGAACGGGTAGCGGCGCAGCCGGGCCGGATACGTTCGCAGCACCTGGACCGCCTGCCGATCCGGCCGAGCGCCCCCATCCGGTTCGGGCTCGGGCAGCGGCAGCCCGGTCATCGCGCTCGCGTGGTACGTGCGGTCGTAGAACTGTCTGATCGGGCTCGGAATGTCGAGGACGCTGCTGCCGTACCAACGCTCACGAAACGTGTGCTCGAGGTCGTGGACGGCCGGGCCGCGCACCTCAGCCTGGATGTCGTGCCAGGGCGGTCGCGCCCCGTACGCGTCGGGGAACTCGTCCATCGGCTGCGGGTCGCCCGCGTGCGATCCGTCGTCGTTGCGGCTGAAACCGAGGTCGATTCCGCCCACGAAGGCCACGTCATCCTGGGGCCGCGCCGGATGCCGGATGACGACGAGCTTCTGGTGGTGGCTACCCGCCTTGCGCGTGCGGGCATCGAGCATCACTTGGCCCCCGTGCTCGGAGATGTGGCGGACGAAGTCGGCGTTGCCTTCTTCGCTCTGCTTGAGCCAACGTGGCTGGGAGCGCCAGAGGAGCCCGAAGACGGCGACCCCACGTTCGGCTGCATCAGCGAGTACCCGGCCCACCTCGGTCCCAGGTCCGTCGAGCCGTTCGTCCATGTCGCCACGGAAGTCCAAAAAGTAGACCTGGTCTCCGGCCTGAGTGCCACTGAGCTCGGCGTACAGCCGCCGAAAGTAGTTTCGCCCGTCGACCAGCGGCTGGACCCGGTTGCCGGTGGTGAAGACGCGAAGATCGGTTTCCGGGTTGCGGCGCTGGTCCGCCGTGATGAACCAGTGCCCGATCGCAAGGTCGGACGCTTCGTGATCCGGCGCGGCCTGCTCCAAGGGGTTCGGGTCGGGAGCCGAGTCCGGGATCATGGGGGCATTCTGCCCCTGTCCCGATGAGGGTCGAACCTCAGGACGACCCCGGTCGGCCGGTTCCTTCGACATCGGCGATCACGGCCATCTCGGCCGGCGGCGCCGACTCCAGTCGGATGAGTCGCGAGTCGGCTTCAGGCAGTGCTCGCAGCAACTCGTCCAACTTCAGCTGGAGTGCCACCTGTTGCCGGGTCTGCGTGTGTTGGAGGACGAAGACCATCACCAAGGTCACCCCCGAGGCCACCGCCTCGAACCAGACCAGCAGTGCGTCCCCCCGCCGGGTCAGCGTCGCCGAGATCAGCACGCACACACTCAGGGCAGCAGCCAGCCCCGTGGCGAACGTACGCGCAGACCATTCCTGGAGTCGGTGCACGGCACGACTTCCGCGGGGATGCTCGCGCCCAATCCGGTCTGACATGTTCGGCTCCAAGGATCGTCGACCAACGACTTCGGCTTCGGCGGCCTAGCTCAGGTGGTGCGGCTGGACCTCGCTCTTGTGCTGGGCGTCCGCTCCGGCGCGCTTCCCGTCCTTGCCCACCTTCGAACGCCGGCCGGGATCGACGGTCATCAGACGGACGACGACCGACTTGGGCGTCGGGCAGTTGCTTCCTCGTGCCGTGGAGTCCAGCGGGACCAGCGCATTGGCCTCGGGGTAGTAGGCGGCAGCGCAACCTCGCGGTGTCGCGTACGGCACAAGTCTGCAGCCGTTTAGCACCCGTTCGCTCCGGTCCTCCCACATCGAGACGACGTCGACGAGCTGATCTGCCTGGAAACCGGACTGGGCGATGTCGTCGGGGTGAACGAGGACCACGTCGCGACCACCCTCGATCCCCCGGTAGCGGTCGTCGTGCCCATAGATCGTCGTGTTGAACTGGTCGTGGCTACGGATCGACTGCAGCAGCAGGTACCCGTCTGGGACGGCCAACACCCCCATCAGACTCACGGTGAAGACAGCCCGCTTCGACTCCGTCTCGAACGTGCGGGAGTCGCGCGGCGGGTGCGGCAGCACGAAGCCCCCGGGTCGGCTGATCTTCTCGCCGTACGCCTCACAGCCAGGTACGACGTGCGCGATGTGCCCGCGGATGTGTTCATAGTCCGCGGTCAACGCCGTCCAGTCGATGCTCGTGCCCGCTGGCTGAACGCCGGTTGCCGCAGATGCCAAGCCGCAGATGATCGCAACCTCCGACCTCAGGTGCGGGCTGGCCGGCTCGAGTCGTGCGTGCGAACGGTGCACGGAAGACATCGAGTCCTCGACGGAGACGAACTGCTCACCGCTCGCCTGCACGTCCCGCTCGGAGCGGCCAAGGGTCGGCAGGATGAGAGCGGTTTCCCCGCAGACGACGTGCGACCGGTTGAGCTTGGTCGAGATCTGGACCGTCAGCGCAGCCGACCGCAGGGCCTCATGCGTGATGTCGGGGTCGGGGGCCGCGGCGGCGAAGTTCCCGCCCAGACCGACGAACAGCCGTGCGTCCCCATCCCTCAGTGCACGGATCGAATCGACGACGTCCAGTCCACGCTTGCGCGGAGGTTCGAAGCCGAACTCGTCGCGCAGTGCGTCCCCGAAATGCTCCGGAAGCTTCTCCCAGATGCCCATGGTCCGGTCGCCCTGGACGTTGGAGTGGCCGCGGACCGGGCACAATCCCGCTCCTGGCCGGCCGATGTTCCCTTGCGCCAGGGTCACGTTGACGATCTCCTTGATCGTCGCGACCGCATTGCGGTGCTGGGTGATCCCCATGGCCCAGCAGACGACGGTTCGCTTCGACCGGACGAACATCTCGGCGGCCGCCTCGATCTGCTGCCGAGGAAGACCGGTCGAGGCCTCCACCTGCGACCAATCGACGGCTTGCACGTGCTCGGCCCAGGCGGCGAATCCCACCGTGCACCGCTCGATGAAGTCCAGGTCCAGCACCGAACCGGGCCGTCCCTCGGCTGTGGCTAGCGCCTCCGCCCGGACCAGCACGGCACCGATCGCCTGGAACAGCGCCAGGTCGCCGTTCACCCGGATGGGCAGATGCAGGTCGGCGAGCTGGGTGCCGACCCCGGACAGGCCGCGGGCGGTCTTGGGGTTACGGAACCCGAGCAGACCGGCCTCCGGCAGCGGGTTCACTGCCAGGATCTTGGCCCCCCGATGCTTCGCCTTCTCGAGCGCAGTCAGCATGCGCGCATGGTTCGTCCCGGGATTCTGGCCGCAGATGACGATGAGGTCCGCGTCGTAGATGTCCTCCAGGGACACGCTCCCCTTGCCGATCCCGATCGTCTCGGCGAGGGCAACCGAGGTCGACTCGTGACACATGTTGGAGCAGTCAGGGAGGTTGTTCGTGCCCAGCACCCGTACGAACAGCTGATACAGGAACGCGGCCTCGTTCGACGTCCGGCCGCTGGTGTAGAAGACCGCCTCGTCTGGGGAGCCCAGCCCGTTGAGGTGGTCGGCGACCAACCGGAAGGCCTCATCCCACTCGATCGGCTCGTAGTGGTTCGACCCCGGCCGCCGGACCATCGGCTCGGTCAGCCGGCCCTGTTGTCCCAACCAGTAGTCGCTGCGTCCGGCCAAGTCGTCCAGGTCGTGCTCGACGAAGAACTGCGGGCCCACGCGTCGCAGCGTTGCCTCCTCCGCGACAGCCTTGGCGCCGTTCTCGCAGAACTCGGCAAAGCTGCGGTGGTCGGGATCCGGATCGGGCCATGCGCACCCCATGCAGTCGAAACCGTCAGCCTGGTTCAGCCGCGCCAGCGTCCGCCCCGTTCGCAGTGCGCCCATCTGCTCCATGCCCCGTCGTGCGGTGACCGCGATCGCCGGCAA
>DATCDE010000034.1 GCA_036510875.1 Actinomycetes bacterium | reverse complement strand
GCGAGCGATCCGGGGAGGTTGAAGATGCCGACCCCGATGATGCTTCCGACGATCAGGGCGGTGGCCTGGGGCAACGCGAGGGTGGTGCGCTTCGGAGTGCTCGTGGCGACCGTCTGCTGCGTCATGTCGGCCTCCCGCCGGCGACACTGTGCTGTTAGAACAGAAGCATCCCGCCGAGCGCGGTCGGTTGCCCAGGGGTCTTTGGTACCCCGGCTGATCAAGTAGCGAGCCGGCCCCCGAGGAAGGCTGTCACCACGAGGTCGGCTCGCGCCCGCGTCTCCTCGGCGCGGGCCTCCGCCTCGGCCAGGAAGGCCGCGCCGTCCACCCCGTTCGCGTCGAGGCTGGACTGCCCCTCCTCCACCCAGCGGCGCAGGATCTCGGGGCTGGCCTCCGGGTGGAACTGCAGGCCCAGGGCGGAACCGAGGGCGTAGGCCTGGGAGCCGGCGGGGGAGCGGGCCAGCTCGACGGCCGCCGGCGGGGGCACGAACCGGTCGACGTGCCACTGGGCGTAGGGGCCCTCGGGTAGCTGCTCGGGCCGGTCGGACTCGACCCGGTACCAGCCGATCTCAGGTGTCGGCGCCGGCTCGACCCGGCCGCCGAGCGCGTGCGCGAGCAGCTGGGCGCCGAAGCACAGCCCGAGGACGGGCACCGCCTCGTCCACCGCCGCACGCAGCAGCGCGGCCTCCCGGTCGACGTGGACGGCGACGTGCTCCCAATACACCGACCAGTCCGAGCCGAGGGCGAGGACCAGATCGTATCCGGTGGGATCGGGCAGCGGCCTGTCCTGCTCGCGCCAACACAGGTCGAGGGTGAAGCCGCGGGCGGCGAGGGCGGCCCCGACGTAGCCGGGATCCGGGTCGACCCGGTTGGCGATCACGAGCGCACGCATGGGGGCCATCCTCGGGGGAGACACCGACGGGCGCGCCCCCCGTGGGAGGCGCGCCCGTCGGGTGTTCGCAGTCAGATGCCGCGGACCTGCTCGGCCTGCGGGCCCTTCTGGCCCTGCACGACCTCGAACTCGACCCGCTGGCCCTCGTCGAGGCTGCGGTAGCCATCGGCGACGATGGCGGAGAAGTGCACGAAGACGTCGGCGCCGCCGCCGTCGACGGCGATGAAGCCGAAGCCCTTCTCAGCGTTGAACCACTTCACAGTGCCCTGCTGGGCCATGTCGAACTCCCTGTGCGAAAGGAGACACCCGCACTGCACGGGCGCCGGTCGGTGACTTCCGCGACGCGGCCAGCAAGGTTGGACCCTGACAGAGCACACGCCCACCACCTTGTGAGTCGCGGGCGTCGAACACGTTCTTCGGTACAGCGACCGTTCGCGAGGGTAGCAGGATCGGGACGGCTGGGAACCGTCCTCGGACCAACTTTCCGCTAGAGCGTCGCGCGGACGTGGAGCACGTCCTCCGAGCGGGGGTTGGCAGCCTTGGCCCGAACGACGGTGCCGCTCGCCGTGCGCTCCAGGATGAGCGACGGAGCCTCGAACACGTTGTCGAACACCCGTCCGACCAGCTGCGGATTCACCACGAAGCGGACGTTGGCGAGGCCGGGCAGCTCGGCCGCGGACCCCTCCGCGAACCACTGCTCGCTGCGTAGCTGGTGCTCGCCGATGACCGGGTCGTTGAAGTACCAGGGCGCGTCCCACGCCCAGGCGTTCGCGCTCGGCTGGGCGACGACCTGCGCGCCCAGCTGGTCGAGCACCGGCAGGCAGCGGGCCCAGCCGGGCTCGCCGGACGTGTGCGGCTCGCGGAACCCGTCGTAGCAGATCACCGTGCCGAGCGCCCCGAACGGGGTCTGGACGACGTCCAGGTCGCTGAGCCGTCCGGGGGACAGGTGAAGGACGTCCTCCTGGGTGGGCACCAGGTTCACCTTGCGGACGACGTCGACGCACCGCCCGGTCGGGTCGAAGGTGAACGACGTGTTGTAGACCCGCGAGCCCGGCTCTCCCGGCAGCGGGGCGAAGACCGGCGAGCGGTCGCCGAGCGCGTTGCGGGGGAGCAGTGCGCTGCCGGAGACCACCCACAGCCCGTAGTCGCGGGCGATCCCGCCGAACGTCTCGTGCAGGGTCTGCCAGGTGCGCCCAGCGGTGGCGGTGAGGAAGCCCCGGGTGGTCGACCGGGTGCGACCGCGGGCCATGGTCCTGGCCAGCGCCGGCAGGGTCCGCAGCGCCACCCGCCGCAGCGCGACGTCGGTGGTCGCGGCGTCCCGCACCTGCTCGACGTGGTCGAGGACCGCGAGGAAGGTGCCCAGCATCTCCGGCCAGACGGCCAGCGCCGGGGTGTCGCCGTCCGGCCGCAGGTCCGCGACCCGCTGCGCCAGCTGGCGGTGGCGGATCGCGAACGAGTCGCTCGTCGCGTAGTCGTCGAGCCGGATCAGCGGCTGGACGGCGAACAGGTCGACGGTGCTCAGTGGCCCGCGTGTTCGTGGTCGTGCTCGTGACCCTCGCTGGCCTGGTGCTGGGCCACCTTGCGGTGCACCTCTTCCATGTCCAGCGCCTTGACCTGGCGGAGCAGGTCGTTGAACACCGGGGCGGGGAGGGCGCCGGCCTCGGCGTACACGAGCACCTGCTCGCGGAACACCATGAGCGTGGGGATCGAGGTGATGCCGAAGGAGCCGGCGAGGTTCCGCTCGGCCTCGGTGTCGACCTTGCCGAATACGATGTCCGGGTTCTCCTCGGACGCCTTCTCGAAGACCGGGGCGAACTGGCGGCAGGGCCCGCACCACGCGGCCCAGAAGTCCACCAGGACAATGTCGTTGTCAACCACGGTGCTCTCGAACGTGTCCTGGCTCAGGGTGACTGTCGCCACGGGTTTCTCCTCCATCAGGCGTGTCGGGCAAGGTCTACGATACCCCTAGGGGTATCTGCTCCTAACCAACCGCATGCATGCCGATCCCATTCCCGGAGGCTCAGATGAGCGATCCCGCTCTCACCGTACGCGTCGCCAAGCCGTTCGAAGAGGTGGTTCCGCTCGTCAAGGAGGCGCTGAAGACGCAGGGCTTCGGCGTGCTCACCGAGATCGACATGCGGGCGACCATGCAGGCGAAGCTGGGCCAGGAGATCGAGGACTACGTCATCCTCGGCGCCTGCAACCCGCCGTTGGCGTTCCAGGCGCTCACGGCCGACCGCCGGGTCGGCCTGCTGCTCCCCTGCAACGTCGTGGTCCGCGCCAGCGACGGGGCGACCCTCGTCGAGGCCATCGACCCGCGGATGATGCTCGCGGACGCCGCCTACCAGGGGATGGGCCCGGTAGCCGACGACGCCGCCGGGAAGCTGGGCGCCGCGCTGGCCACCCTGGTCTGAGGCTCGGTCGGTCCAGCCGCCCCGCCAGCCGCGTCACCCGGGCAGACTTGGGTCCATGACGGTGCGGCTGGCGGGGCGGCTGCTGGTGGCCAGCCCCGGACTCGGCGACCCGAACTTCGTGCGCACGGTGGTGCTGCTCGTCGAGCACGGTCCGGAGGGTGCCGTCGGGCTGGTGCTCAACCGGCCGACCGAGTTGGAGGTCGGCTCGGTCCTGCCCGAGTGGGCGGACAGCGCGACCCCCCCGACGGTGCTGTTCCAGGGCGGCCCGGTGGGGCTGGACGGTGTGCTGGCGCTGGGCCTGCTGTCCACCGGGGAGCCGGCCGGTGGCGGGCCGGTCGGCTGGCGCCCGCTGGACTCTGCGCTGGGGCTCGTCGACCTCGACGAGCCGTCGGTGCAGCCGTTCCTGGGCGGCCTGCGGCTGTTCGCCGGCTACGCCGGCTGGGGCGCCGACCAGCTCGAGGCGGAGCTGGGCGAGGGCGCCTGGTACGTCGTGGACGCATGGCACGCCGACGTGCTCACGGCCCGACCCGAGCGGCTGTGGCGGTCGGTGCTGCGCCGGCAGGGTGGCGACCTGGCCATGGTGAGCTCCTGGACCGACGACCCGAGCCAGAACTAGCGAGCCCCGTCGGGTGGCGTTCTAGACTTCTGCCCATGACAGAGCCCCTGCTGCCGGAAGAGACGGGTGCCCCGGGCGGCACCGACGTCCTGGTCGACGAGCGCACCCGCCCGGTGCCGACCGAGGCGGGGGACCACGAGCGGTTCGCGCACTACGTGCGCAAGGACACGATCGTCGAGAGCGCGGTCGTGGGCACCCCGGTCGTCGCACTGTGCGGCAAGGTGTGGGTGCCCAGCCGCGACCCGGGCCGGTTCCCGGTCTGCCCCGAATGCAAGGAGATCTACGAGTCGCTGCCCGAGGGCGGCAGCGGCGACGGGGGTTCCGAAGGGTGAGCTCGCGCCCGTCCGCCCAGGACGGGGCTGCCACCTCCACCAGCGTGTGGTCCGGCGAGCTGCGCCGGCTGACGGCCGGCATCATCGCGCTCATCGTGCTCATCGTGCTCATCGCGTTCGAGGCCATGGCCGCGGCGACGGCGATGCCGGTCGCAGTGCGGTCGCTGAACGGGCTGGCCGCCTACTCCTGGGCGTTCAACGGCTTCCTGGTGGCCGGCCTGCTCGCCATGGTGGTCTCCGGCGAGGTCTGCGACCAGGGCGGACCGAAGCGCCCCGTGGTGGTCGGGGTGGCGCTGTTCGTTGCCGGCCTCGTCGTGGCCGGGCTCGCGACCTCTATGCCCGTGTTCGTGCTCGGCCGGGCCATCCAGGGGCTGGGGGGCGGCGCCGTCATCGTGGCGGTCTACGTCGTCGTCGGCCGCTCCTACGACCCCGGCCTGAGGCCGCGGGTGTTCGCGGCCATGTCCGCCGCGTGGGTGCTGCCGTCGATCGTGGGGCCGGTCGCTGCCGGGGCGGTGGCCGACCACCTCACCTGGCGGCTGGTCTTCCTAGGGGTCCCCGTGCTGGCGCTGCCGGCTGCGTGGCTGCTGCTGGCCCGGCTGCCCGGGCCGCAGGAGGCCGACGGCGTCGAAGGACCGCCGCGGACCGGGCACAAGCGAGCCGCGGTGGCCGCGGCGGTCGGGGTCACGGCGCTGCAGGAGGCCGGGCACCGGCTGGACTGGGT
>DATCDE010000033.1 GCA_036510875.1 Actinomycetes bacterium | reverse complement strand
CGCCGCGGCCAGCTCCAACCCGGCCGGCCGGGCGACTGCGTCCTCCAACGACGCCGGCCAGCCGAACACCACCCCCGGGTCGAGGTCTCGACCAGGTCGTCGAGCGCGGTGTCGAACATGGGGCTGAATATCTGCTTAAGTGAAGTCAGCCATGTGGTCTTCGTTGGGCCCGCGCGCCAGTACTCGCCCCCACCGCACCCCGGGCAGACGAAACCCTCCGCCCACCGGATCGAGGCGAGGTAGTCAAGGCAGGCCCCGTCGTCCGGGAATCACGCCAGCAGCTGCTGCTACGTCGCCGGATGGTCCACCCCGCGAACCGGATCCGCGACCATCCACCAAGCCTACTTCACTCAAGCAGATATGAGAACATGTGTTCGAGTGTCTCACCCGGTCGGTCTCAGGGCAGCTCCCGCCCACCGAGAACATGAAGCGGGGCAGCAACTTCCTGCGGGTGACCGGAGCCGCGTCGCAGATACGGAACAATCGTCCGCGTGCCCTCCTCCGAAGCCCTGATCCCCGACGTCCTGGCCGCCCGGTACGCCTCCGGCGCCATGACCGACCTGTGGTCCCCGGCGCACAAGGTCGTCCTCGAGCGTCGGCTGTGGATCGCCGTGCTGCGCGCCCAGCGCCATCTCGGCGTCGCCGTCCCCGACGGGGCCATCGAGGCGTACGAGAAGGTCGTCGACGACGTCGACCTGGCCTCGATCGCGGCCAGGGAGCGGGTCACCCGGCACGACGTGAAGGCGCGCATCGAGGAGTTCTGCGTGCTCGCCGGGTACGAGCAGATCCACAAGGGGATGACCTCGCGGGACCTCACCGAGAACGTCGAGCAGCTGCAGATCCGGGCCAGCTTGCTCCTCGTCCGCGACCACGCGGTGGCCGCGCTGGCCCGCCTGGCCACCCTCGCGGTCCGCTACGACCATCTCGTCATCGCCGGGCGCAGCCACAATGTCGCGGCCCAGGCGACCACACTGGGCAAGCGGTTCGCCAGCGCGGCCGAGGAGCTGCTGGTCGCCTTCGAACGGCTCGACGACCTCATTGCACGCTACCCGTTGCGCGGCATCAAGGGCCCGGTCGGCACCGCCCAGGACCAGCTCGACCTGCTGGACGGCGACCCGACCAAGCTGGCCGACCTCGAGCAGCGGGTGGCCGAGCACCTCGGGTTCACCCGGGTGCTTGACAGCGTCGGCCAGGTGTACCCGCGCTCGCTGGACCTGGACGTCGTCAGCGCGCTGGCCCAGCTGGCCGCCGGGCCGTCCAGCCTGGCCACCACGATCCGGCTGATGGCCGGCAACGAGCTGGTCACCGAAGGGTTCAAGCCCGGCCAGGTCGGCTCGTCGGCCATGCCGCACAAGATGAACACCCGCTCCTGCGAGCGGGTCAACGGGCTGGCCGTCGTGCTGCGCGGCTACCTGTCGATGGTGGGCGAGCTGGCCGGTGACCAGTGGAACGAGGGCGACGTCGCCTGCTCCGTCGTCCGCCGGGTGGCCCTGCCGGACGCGTTCTTCGCGCTCGACGGGCTGTTCGAGACGTTCCTCACCGTGCTCGACGAGTTCGGCGCGTTCCCGGCGGTGGCCGAGCGCGAGCTGGACCGCTACCTGCCGTTCCTGACCACCACGAAGGTGCTCATGGCGGCGGTGCGCAAGGGCGTGGGCCGGGAGACCGCCCACGAGGTGATCAAGGAGCATGCCGTGGCCGTCGCGCTGCAGATGCGCGAGCAGGGCGCCGAACGCAACGACCTGTTCGACCGGCTGGCCACGGACCCGCGGCTCGGGCTCAACGGCGCCGAGCTGGACGCACTGGTGGCCGAGCCGCTGTCGTTCACCGGTGCCGCCGTCGACCAGGTGGCCCGGGTGGCAGCCCGGGTCGAGGCGGTCGTGGCCGCCCACCCGGAGGCCGCCGGGTACACGCCGGCGGCGATCCTGTGAGCGCCCCGGTGACGATCCAGGGACTCACCCACGTGTACACCGGGAAGGTCCGCGACCTGTACGCGCTGCCGGACGGCCAGCTGCTGTTCGTGGCGTCGGACCGGATCTCCGCCTACGACCACGTGCTGCCGACCCCCATCCCGGACAAGGGCCGGATCCTCACCCAGCTGTCGCTGTGGTGGTTCGAGCAGCTGGCCGACCTGGTGCCCAACCACGTGGTCTCCACCGACGTGCCGGCCGAGGTGGCCGGTCGGGCGCTGGTCTGCGAGCGGCTGACGATGGTGCCGGTCGAGTGCGTCGCAAGGGGCTACCTGACCGGGTCGGGGCTGCTCGACTACCAACGCGACGGCGCGGTGTGCGGGCTCCCGCTCCCGTCCGGCCTGGTGGACGCCTCCCGGCTGCCCGAGCCGATCTTCACCCCGGCCACCAAGGCCGCGCTCGGCGAGCACGACGAGAACGTCTCCTTCGACGCGGTCCGCGCCACGGTGGGCGACGCGACGGCGCAGGACCTGCGTCGGCTGACCCTCGCGGTCTACGGCCGGGCCGAGGCGGTCGCGCGCGAGCGCGGCATCATCGTCGCGGACACCAAGCTGGAGTTCGGCCACCGAGCCGACCGCACCCTCGTGCTCGCCGACGAGGTGCTCACGCCGGACTCCTCGCGGTTCTGGCCGGCCGACTCCTGGCAGCCGGGCCGGCCCCAGCCGTCCTTCGACAAGCAGTACGTTCGGGACTGGCTGACCTCGTCGGCGTCCGGCTGGTCGAAGGACTCCGGCGACCCGCCGCCGGCGCTGCCGGACGACGTGGTGGAACGGACCAGGGCCAAGTACGTCGAGGCCTACGAGCGACTGACGAGACGGCGGTTCGCATGAGCACCTGGCTGGTGACCGGTGGCGCGGGGTACATCGGCGCGCACGTGGCCAGGGCGCTGACCGCGGCCGGGTACGGGGTCGTCGTGCTCGACGACCTGTCCAGCGGCCACCGCGACTTCGTCGGGGACGGCGTGCCGTTCGTCGAGGGCTCGGTCGTCGACCCGAGCGCCGTCCACGCGGCCCTGGCCGAGTACTCGTGCGCGGGCGTGGTCCACCTGGCCGGTTTCAAGTACGCCGGTGTCTCGGTGCAGCGCCCGCTGCACACCTACCGGCAGAACGTCTCGGGCACCCAGGTGCTGCTCGAGGCGATGACCGAGCGGAGGGTCGAGCAGCTGGTGTTCTCGTCCTCGGCCGCCGTCTACGGCACCCCCGACGTCGACCAGGTGACCGAGCAGACCGCCACCGGCCCCGAGTCGCCGTACGGCGAGAGCAAGCTGGTGGCCGAGTGGCTGATCCGCGACGTCGCGCGGGTGGCCCCGCTGCGGAACACCTCGCTGCGCTACTTCAACGTGGTCGGCTCGGCATACGACGACGTCTACGACACCAGCCCGCACAACCTGTTCCCGCTGGTCCTCGAGGCACTCGTCGGGGGGCGTACCCCCGTCGTCAACGGCACCGACTACCCCACGCCGGACGGTTCCTGCGTCCGCGACTACGTGCACGTGGCCGACATCGCGGACGCCCACGTGGCCGCCGTCCGGGCGCTGGAGGCCAACCGCCCGCTGCAGCCGGTCTACAACCTCGGCACCGGCGCGGGCACCAGCGTGCTGCAGATCATGGACGCGATGGCCCGCGGCACCGGCATCGCGTTCCAGCCGGGCATCGGGCCGCGGCGGCCGGGTGACCCGGCCCGGATCGTGGCCAGCGGGGAGCTGGCTGCCCGCGACCTGGACTGGGCGATGCGGCACTCCCTGGACGACATGGTCCGCTCGGCCTGGGCCGCGCGCCGGCGGGCCCTGGCGAGCTGACGATGTCCCAGGGAGATGCAGTGACCGAGGACGGGCGGTCGGACGCACCCGCCGACGAGGCCGCCGGCCCGTCGTTCTTCCAGCGCACCGAGCCCGGCGGCGAGCAGCCGTCCCGCACGGTCGAGACCTGCTCGGCGCTGCTGCTGTCGGTGACCGTGATCCTCACCGCGTGGAGTGTCTTCGAGTCGAGCAAGTGGGGCGGGGCCATGTCGATCGCCTTCAGCCAGGCGTCCTCGGCCCGGATCCAGGCCAACCGGGCGGCCGGCGAGTGGCGCAGGCCAGGCAGGCCGACCTGAGCATCTACAGCCTCTGGGTGCAGATGAAGGCGGCGAAGAACGAGCCCGCGGCGGCCTACCTCGAGCAGCGCTTCACCACCCGGTTCCGGGTGTCCTTCGACCAGTGGGTCGCGTTCGGGGGCATCAGCGATCCCGCGAACGCCCCGCTCTCGCCGTTCGCCCTCGACTCCTACGTCCCCCCCGGCACCCACGAGCAGGAGGCCCTGGACGCCAAAGCGGACACGAAGCTCCAGGAGGCGCTGCGGACAACCAGCGCGGCGACAACGACACGTTCCTCGGCGTCCTGTTCGCGGTGGTCCTGTTCTCCTCCGCCATGTCCACCCGGTTCGCCAACCGCCGCCTCCAGCTCGGGATGCTCGCCTTCGCCACCACCGCGTTCCGGATCGGCGCGAGCTTCCTGATCGCCTTCCCCAAGCTGATCTGACCGCGAAGGGGCGGACCGACCCTGGCGGGCCGCCCGGTAGGCTGGGCGCGCAGCCCCCGCGACCTGAGTTGGAGCACCCGTGGCCCGCGTCGTCGTCGACGTTATGCTCAAACCCGAGATCCTCGACCCGCAGGGTCAGGCCGTCCAGGGAGCGCTCAGCCGCCTCGGATTCACCGGGGTCAGCAGCGTCCGCCAGGGCAAGCGATTCGAGATCGAGCTGGACGGCGATCTCGACGACGCCACCCGCGCGCGGGTCGAGGAGCTGGCCGGCACCCTGCTCGCCAACACCGTGATCGAGGACTACCGGGTGCGGGTGGAGGACTGATGGCCCGCATCGGCGTCGTCACGTTCCCCGGTTCGCTCGACGACCGGGACGCCGCCCGAGCGATCACCGTGGCCGGCGGCGAGCCGGTCCCGCTGTGGCACAAGGACCGGTCCCTGGCCGGTGTGGACGCCGTCGTCCTGCCCGGTGGGTTCTCCTACGGCGACTACCTTCGCTGCGGGGCCATCGCCCGGTTCGCCCCCGTCATGGAGATGATCATCGACGGGGCGCAGGGTGGCCTGCCGGTGCTGGGGATCTGCAACGGCTTCCAGATCCTGTGCGAGACCCACCTGCTGCCCGGGGCACTCACCCGCAACGACAGCCTGCACTTCGTCTGCCGCGACCAGCGGCTGCGGATCGACAGCACCAGCACGCCGTGGACCTCCGACTACGCGCTCGGTCAGGAGATCGTCGTCCCGCTGAAGAACGGCGAGGGCGGCTACGTCGCGGACGAGCGCACCCTCGACGAGCTCGAGGCCGAGGGCCGGGTCGTGGCCCGCTACCTCGAGGTCAACCCGAACGGCTCGCGGCGCGACATCGCGGGCATCTCGAACGCGGCCGGCAACGTGGTCGGCCTGATGCCGCACCCCGAGCACGCCGTGGAACCGCTCACCGGGCCCAGCACCGACGGGCTGGCCTTCTTCACCTCGATCCTGACCCGGCTGGCGCGGGCATGAGCTTCGACACCGTCGACAACGCCCGGCACACCCCGGACGAGGACCAGCCCTGGGCCGAGCTCGGCCTCAAGGAGGACGAGTACCAGCGGATCCGCGAGATCCTCGGGCGTCGGCCGTCGTCGTCCGAGCTGGCCATGTACTCGGTGATGTGGAGCGAGCACTGCTCCTACAAGTCGAGCAAGGTGCACCTGCGGCAGTTCGGTGAGAAGCAGACCGAGGCGGCCAAGGAGTCCCTGCTCGTCGGCATCGGGGAGAACGCCGGCGTCGTCGACATCGGCGACGGCTGGGCGGTGACCTTCAAGGTCGAGTCGCACAACCACCCCAGCTACGTGGAGCCCTACCAGGGGGCCGCGACCGGGGTGGGCGGCATCGTCCGCGACATCCTCACCATGGGCGCCCGGCCGATCGCGGTCATGGACCCGCTGCGGTTCGGCCCCGCCGACGCCCCGGACACCCGCCGGGTGCTGCCCGGCGTGGTCGCCGGGATCGGCGGCTACGGCAACTGCCTGGGCCTGCCCAACATCGGCGGCGAGGTCGTCTTCGACGAGTCCTACGCCGGCAACCCGCTGGTCAACGCGCTGTGCGTCGGCTCGCTGCGACACGACGAGATCAAGCTGGCCAAGGCCACCGGCGTCGGCAACCTGGTGGTGCTGTTCGGCGCCAAGACCGGCGGCGACGGCATCGGCGGGGTCTCGGTCCTGGCCTCGGAGACCTTCGACGCCGACAAGCCGAGCAAGCGACCCAGCGTGCAGGTCGGCGATCCGTTCACCGAGAAGCTGCTCATCGAGTGCTGCCTGGAGATCTTCGCCGAGGACCTCATCGTGGGCATCCAGGACCTCGGCGGCGCCGGAATCTCCTGCGCGACGTCCGAGATGGCCAGCGCCGGCACCGGCGGCATGCACGTGGTGCTCGACCGGGTGCCGCTGCGCGACCCCACGCTCTCGCCCGAGGAGATCCTCATGAGCGAGTCGCAGGAGCGCATGTGCGCCGTCGTCGAGCCGGCCAAGCTGGACCGGTTCATGGGGATCTGCCAGCGGTGGGACATCACCGCGACCGTCATCGGCGAGGTCACCGACACCGACCGGCTGGTCATCGAGTGGCACAGCGAGACGGTGGTGGACGTGCCGCCGCGCACGGTGGCGCACGAAGGTCCGGTCTACCAGCGCCCGTACGAGCGGCCGGCCGACCAGGACGCCCGGCAGGCCGACGCGCCGACGGCGCAGCGGCTGGTCCGTCCGACCACCAGCGTGGAGCTGCGGGACACCCTGCTGCGGCTGGTGTCCTCACCCAACCTGGCCGCCAAGGGCTGGGTCACCAGCCAGTACGACAAGTACGTCCAGGGCAACACGGTGCTAGCCCAGCCGGAGGACGCCGGCGTCGTCCGGGTCGACGAGAAGACCGGTCGCGGCGTCGCGATCAGCACCGACGCGAACGGCCGGTTCACCAAGCTGGACCCGTACGCCGGCGCCCAGCTGGCCCTGGCCGAGGCGTACCGCAACGTGGCCGCCACCGGCGCGAAGCCGCTGGCCGTGACCAACTGCCTCAACTTCGGCTCGCCGGAGGACCCGGCCGTCATGTGGCAGTTCGCCGAGGCCGTCCGCGGGCTGGCCGACGCCTGCGAGGCGCTCGACGTCCCGGTGACCGGCGGCAACGTGAGCTTCTACAACCAGACCGGTGAGGTCGCGATCCTGCCCACCCCCGTGGTCGGGGTGCTGGGCGTCATCGACGACGTCGCCCGGCGGACGCCGATGGCGCTGGGGCCGGAGGGCGAGAGCGTGCTGCTGGTCGGGGAGACCCGCGACGAGCTGGGCGGCTCGGAGTGGGCGCATGTCGTCCACGGCCACCTGGGCGGGCTGCCCCCGACCGTCGACTTGCAGCGGGAGCGGCAGCTGGCCGAGATCCTGGTCGCCGGGTCGCGCGACGGCATGCTCACCGCGGCGCACGACGTCTCCGAGGGCGGCGTGGCGCTGGCCCTGGTGGAGATGGCGCTGCGCGGCGGCCGGGGTGCCCGCGTGGTGCTGCCGGACGACGTCGACCCGTTCGTCGCGCTGTTCTCGGAGTCGACCGGCCGCGCCGTGGTCGTCGTCCCGCGCTCGGAGGAGCTGCGGTTCACCGACATGTGCGTGGCCCGGCACGTCCCGGTGGCCCGGGTGGGCGTTGTGGACGGCGTGGGCGACCAGGCCGAGCTCGCCGTCCAGGGGCAGTTCTCGGTGTCGTTGGCCCAGCTGCGGACGGCGTCCGAGGCGACCCTGCCGGCGCTGTTCGGCCCCAGCGTCGGCTGAGCCGGCCGTCTGTGCCGGCTGACCCGAACCCACCCGAGGCGGTGCTGGCCGAGCTGGTGGCCGCGCTGCGGTCCTGGGCGCCGGTGGGCGACCCGCTTCAGGCCAGCCTCGACGAGGCGGAGCGGCCCGCGGCCGCCGGCGGGCCGGAGCAGCTCGTGCTCGACCTGGTCGTGGCGGCCGACGACCTCGCCGGCTCCCGGCCCGACCTGACCGCTGCGCCGCTGCCCCGCCCGGCGCTGCGGACCGTGGTCAAGCTGCTCACCACG
>DATCDE010000032.1 GCA_036510875.1 Actinomycetes bacterium | reverse complement strand
CGGATCGAGCGCAGCAGCTCTGCTGCCCTATCTGCAGCCAGGCTCTTGGGAGCGCCGCCCGGGATCAGTTCAGCGAGAAGCCCATGCAGCCGTGACACCGCCTGGGTTCGTGACGCGGTCAGCTGGGTGCGCCGGACGCTGAGCAGCCGGAGCACGCCGTTGTGGTCCTCGGCCTGCACCGCCCGAAGTCGGGGGTGGTGGATCGCAGCGGTCGCGACTGCGACCGCGTCGTGGGCGTCGGTCTTGCGCCCGGACTGCCCGGAGAGCACCCGGACCCGGGTCGCGAGTGCGGCCGGGACGTCGAGCACCGACTCCCCGGCCGCGACGAGCTGCTGGGCCAGCAGACGTCCGACGCCGGTCGCTCCTTCCACCGCCCAGACCCGGTCCGGCCAGGGCGCCGCCCACGCGATCAGCCGCTGCGCCTGCCGCCGGCTCGAGACGACCCGGGTGCGACCCAGCACCGTGCCGTCGGGTGCGACCGCAGCCGCTGTGTGGGATCCCTTGTGGGGATCGACTCCGAGAACCTGCATCACGATCTCCTGTCCGCGAACACCAGCGAGGGGAACCGCGGCGGACAATCCTGATGGGAGGGGCCAAGCCTCTGTTGAGTCACACCGCGGCGACACCGGTGGCCGACAGATCGTTAGAAAGCCACGATCGGCAGGCACTTAGCGAGTCAGACCACCGGCGTCACGACGCTAGAACCATCAAGGCCCAGCGACCAGCCCAGCAGACCATCAGGCACATAGGCGCGAGCACTCATCCGCCATGTCGTTCGAGATACTCGTTCGGTGACGCGACAGAACATCTACGACGATGCAGAGTTCTTCGAGGGCTACGAACGGCTCAGGAGCGAGGACTCGGGTCTGAACTCGGCAATCGATCAACCCGCCCTGACAAGCCTGCTTCCGGACGTGACCGGTCTGCGGGTCGTCGATCTCGGATGCGGCTTCGGCACGAGCTGCCGTGATTTCGCGCTGGCGGGGGCATCGTCGGTCGTTGGGGTCGATCCCTCGGAGCGCATGCTCGAAGTCGCACGACGGATCGACCTTCCAGCGGTGACCTTCATCCGTGGATTCGCCGAAGACGTCGCGCTTCCCACCGGCAGTGTGGACCTCGTTGTGAGCAGCCTGGCCTTCCACTACGTGGAGGATCTCGACGCGCTGTTCACTCACATCAGGACATGGCTTGCCCAGAGCGGAGTCTTGGTCTTCTCGATGGAGCATCCCGTGATCACGGCATCACCCGACGGGCGTCTCACCTCCGGATGGCTCGTCCGTGACTACTTCAGCCGAGGTCGCCGCGACACATCGTGGTTCGTGAACGGAGTGAACAAGTATCACCGGACTGTGAGTGATGTCGTCGCCGCGCTCGCCAGGGCTGGCTTCGTGCTGGATGCGCTCCTCGAGCCCGAACCCTCGCGCGAAGCTGTGACCGACCAGCCGTCCCTAGCACTTCATCTAGACCGGCCGGCACTTCTCGTGATCAAGGCCACGGCACGATAGGCGAGTCAGAACGGCACTTCGCGTGCGGCCTCAGCGGCAGACTCAACCGACGCGATCACTCTCGACGTTCGCCGGTTCGAGGGCGGAGCTGACGCCGGAGGCGGTCGACGGTGGACGGGTGGCAGCGACTGCCATGAGAATCGCGATCCCGACGATCACGTAGATGTTCGATGCCACCCACTTGTCCCACCAGGCATTCGTCATCGGGCGGGGCAGACTCCCCATCCACAAGAGCGGCTTGGTGACAGTCACTGCCATTAGCAACAGCAGCCCGCAGATGCGCAACATCGTCGACAGTGACCGCGTGCCCAGGAGGGTCACGGCGAGGGGGAGGCACCACACCCAGTGCTGGGTCCAGGAGATCGGTGAGATCAGCAAACCGGCGACCGCCACGAGGGAGACGGGCAGAAGAGTCGACACGCTCGTCTCCCAAGATCCTGATCGACGAAGCGCGATCGCAAGGACGACAAGCAGGACCAGCGAAGCCGCAACCCAGGCGCCTGTGGCGGCGGTGCCAGGGCCGAGCAGTCGCAGAAACACCCCCCGCAGCGACTGGTTGGTAACGATGCTCGTATCGACGAGCCTTGCCTCAGACCGGCCAAGCGTCGAGAAGAAGCGCAGTGAGTCGCTTGGCGTGGCGACGATCCCGACGACGACGGTCACGAGGAAGGTCACGATCAGCCTCGCCACGGCACGGCCATCACGCTTCCAGGCGAAGTACAAGACGAACACGAGCGGAGTGAGTTTGATCCCGGCGACCAGACCAGTGAGGAGGCCACGCCAGCGCGGTGGCATCCAAAGGACGTCGATCACCACGGCGAGCATGATGAGGACGTTCACTTGGCCGAAGAGAAGCGTCGACCAGAACGGCTCGGTGACTGACGCGATGCCCGCCACGAAGATGGCCGTGAAGACAGCGTCTTGGCCGGCAAACCCGATCCGGCGAACGCTGGCGAGAGCCACAGCGAAAGTCGCGCCCAGCGAAGCGATCAGCAGTCCCACGTCCGCCATTTGCAGCGAAACCCAGGTGGTGGGCGCCAGCATCACAAGGGCAAATGGAGGGTAGAGGAAGGGCAGCGACGTGGAGGTGAAGGTCCGGTCGTAGAGTCCGGAACCGTCTGCCCGCCAGTACCCGATCGCGTCGCGGTAGACCTGCAAGTCGAGGAAGGCCGAGGGGTCTGACCCTGAAAGCCCGACGAAGTACCGAGCCATCAACACACAACCGAGCACGGCCAGCAGTGCCAGCCCTGCGTTGTGCACGGTTCGGTTCAATCTCGTCCCCCGGTCCGCCACAGCGGACGTCAGTTACCCGAGGTCCCCGTCCTCCGCGCCGCGCCCATAATGCCGGATATTGCTCTCGCTGTCCGAGCTGAGACCGGATCTTCACTGGGCCATTTGGGTGTCGGCTCGCTGGCCGGCGAGGTTGCAGACGCGGCCGCCCAATATCCGGCATTAGGCGCCGCTCAGATGGCGTGCCGAGCTGTCGCCGCCCTAGCGTCAGGGGTGCCGGGCGTCGTCTCGTTGATGGGGTGAGGTGGCAGCGATGCCAATGTCCGATTCCGACCCCAAGGACCGTCCAGGCGAGGGCCGGTCTTCGACCGAAGGTGCCGATGCCGCCCGTGAGGGTGAGCCGATGCGCATCTACTGGGAGAACGGACGGCTGGTCTCCCACCCTGCCGCCGGTGCGTCCAGCTATCTCTCGCAGCCTCCCGCTGGCTGGTACGAAGACCCTAACCATGCCGGATGGTCCCGTTGGTGGGATGGCGAAGCCTGGGCGCGATCCACGAGGCATCCAGCACCCGGCTGGTATCACGATCCAGACGCGCGACCAGACGTCAGGAAGTTGCGTTACTGGACCGGCACGACTTGGTCAGAGCAACGCCGGTTTCCACCACCTAACATCGTGGTTTGGGGCGCTCCCATCGTCTTCGCAATCCTTTGGATCTGGACTGGGTGGGCAGCGTGGCCGGCGAGCGGTACGTGCCACGTTGCTCCCGCAATCACGAACCTGCCGCGGGACGTCTTCCTGGCTGTCTGGGGTTTGGACGTAGCCCTGGCCGCCATCCTCGTCGTCGGCTCTTATGCCAAGTGGCAGCGAATCGCGGTACCGATCCTCTTGCTGATCGGCGCGGTCACCGTCCCACCCCTTGTCGCCTTCTCGTCTGCCGGGGACTGCCTCTACTAGCTGACGCGGCCTGACCGTCGTGCACGCTCAGACCACACGCGAAGTGCCGTTCTCGTTCGCCTCCCCGGGTGTCGAAGCTGCATCATTCGGGGATGGGCGGCTCCTCGGGCTATTGGGCATTGGATGTTCCGGGCATGACCGAGGAGCAGGCAGCTGCGACAGCGGCCTGGCTGAGCCACGAGTACGGGCTGACGGGCATCGCCGTCGATCCCGCCGAGTGGATGACCATGCACATCGACGCCAGCACGGTGCGCGTGTTGGCCGATGCGACAAGCCGCTATCCCAGCGGCAACGACGTTGCGACGGGGATGTTGGAGGAGTTCCAGGCGTGGCTCGCCGCGTCGCGGCCGGAAGGCGACCGCGCAAAGAGGCTTCGATAGGACTCGCCCGGTGGGGGGAAGACCCGGAAACGGCGTCGCCCCATGCGACAGGATGAGGGCGCAGAAGCAACCACGGGGGTACCTTGCCGAGCCTGACGCTATTCGCGCCGCTGGCCTTGGTCTTTGCGTGTGTCGC
>DATCDE010000031.1 GCA_036510875.1 Actinomycetes bacterium | reverse complement strand
GCTGCCGCTGGCGCTGCCGTTCACGTTCGCCGGGCTGCGCACGACGACCGTTCAGGTGGTGGCGACCGCAACGTTCGCGGCCCTGGTCGGCGGTGGCGGGCTCGGCCGGTACGTCGTGGACGGGTTCGGCCTGCAGGACCCGGCGGAGCTATACGGGGGCGTGGTCCTGGTGGCGCTGCTGTCGGTGGCGGTCGAGCTGGTGCTGGCCGCCGTCCAGCGCCGGATCACCCGTCGTACCGGCACCCGCGAGCCGGAGGTCGTCACCGCATCGTGACCGGCTCCGGCATTGCCGGGCCGGGGCTGGTCGTGCTGGGGTGGGACCACGCGGGGCGCAGCCGCGCTCCGCCGGACACGCGCGGGTTGTTCCTCCAGCCCCACCCGCGGGACACAGAAGGCGGTGCGTGATGCGCGGACGTGGTCGGCTGTTGGTGCTGGTAGCGGCACTCACAGTCGTGGGACTCGGACTGGCCGCCTGCTCGTCGTCCGGCGGGTCGTCATCGGCGTCCACCTCGCCGTCGGCGGGCGGGCCCGTCGTCGTGGCGGCGTTCAACTTCGGGGAGAGCCAGCTGTTGGCGAACATGTATGCCCAGGTGCTCGACAAGGCCGGGTACCAGGCCACCGTGAAGTCCATCGGTGCCCGCGAGGTGGTGGAGCCGGCCCTGGAGAAGGGCTCGGCCGACGGCGGCGTCGACGTCGTGCCCGAGTACCTCGCGACCTTCACCGAGTTCCTCAACAAGAAGGTGAACGGGGCGAGCGCCGCGGCGAAGGCGTCCGGTGACGTGCAGTCGACCCTGACGGCCGCCCAGGCGCTGGCCGGGCCGAGGGGGCTGACCGTGCTGCAGCCGTCCCAGGCCGCCGACCAGAACGCCTTCGCCGTGACCAAAGACTTCGCGACCAAGAACAACCTGACCACGTTGTCCGACCTGGCCGGCTACACCGGGCCGCTCGTGCTCGGCGGCCCGCCGGAGTGCCCGCAGCGTCCCTACTGCCAGCCCGGTCTGGAGAAGACGTACGGCCTGAAGTTCACCGGGTTCAAGTCACTGGACGCCGGGGGGCCGCTGACCAAGAAGGCCCTGCAGCAGGGCCAGATCCAGATCGGCCTGGTGTTCAGCTCGGACGGCGGGATCGACGCCTTCGGGCTCAAGGTGCTCACCGACGACAAGCACCTGCAGAACGCGGACAACGTGGTGGCCGTGGTGAACAGCAAGGTGGCCTCGGACGCGCTGACCGCGGCCCTCAACGGCGTCGCGGCGGCGCTCACGACCGACGAGCTGATCGCGATGAACAAGCAGGTCGACATCGACGGCGCGGACCCGGCCAAGGTCGCCACCGACTGGCTGAAGTCCAAGAGCCTCATCTGAGGACTTGTCAGGGTGAGGACGAGCTATCCGTCGTCCTCACCCTGACAGCTCTCCGGCGAGCACGTCGACTGCCAGCGTATTGCCGGGCGGCGCCAGCGGGCAGGCCCAGGCCGGGTCGTAGGCGCAGGACGGGTTGTAGGCGAAGTTGAGGTCCACCACCAGGGTGCCGGCGCCGCCGCCGCCGAGGTCGGCGCCCTTGACCGTGTCCAGCAGGTAGCGGCCACCGCCGTAGGTGGTCCGCCCGGCGCCGGCGTCCTTGACCGGCACGAACACCCCACCGCCGTACGACTCCAGCCACCACACGTCGAGCGTCCCGACCGGCAGCCGCAGCCGGCCGATCCGGGTGAACGGCACGACACCGTCGGTCCGGGAGGGGACCGACCACGACGCCGGCTCCGGGTCCGGGTCGACCCGGTCGACCACCGCCTCGAACCGCAGCGCCGGGTCGTAGGGCGCGTACCGCAGCCGGCGGAAGCTCGCCCGGTCGGCCGGCCGCAACGGGGACGCCGGATGGTGGGCGAACAACTCGTCCCGCCCGGCCCGCCACCGGGCGTGCGCCTCCTCGGGGTCGAGAGTGGCCCGGACCTGTGCGTAGAGGGCACCGACCCGGCGGCGCCAGTCGAGCACGTCGAGCGACATGGGCCGATGGTCGCACGACCGGAAATCCCTGCTCTCCGTAGTGATCTGACCACGCACGGTGAGAGTTCCGGGCCTTCCCGGACATCGGCTCTCCGCGACGGCCCCGGAGCATCTACCCTCGCCGCATGACCCAAGGACGTCACGCCCGTCCGGCCGCCCGGGGAGGCGGTCTGGACGTGCTGCTCGCCCTCCTCGTGGGGGTGGGCGCCATCGCCGTCGCGCTCGCCGCCGACGGGACCAGCGCGCTGCGCCTGGGCCTGGTCGCGCTCGCGGTGATCGTCGTCGTCCAGCTGCTGCTGGCGGCCCGGATCCAGCGGCGCACCAGCCGCTCGCTGGCCTGGACCGAGGAGCGGCTGCGGGCGCTGGAGCAGCGCAGCCGGGTGGAGGGCGACGAGCTGCACCGCCGGGTGCTGACCAGCGTCTCCCGCGAGGGCGAGCTGCGTAACGCGGTGGAGATCCTGGCCACCGAGATCTCCCGGCTTCGCTCCGTGCTCGACCAGCTGCCGCTGCCCAGCGACCAGGTGGGTTCGGTGGTCGTGCCGCCGGCGCTCGACATCCCGCTGCTGCAGCAGTCCTTCGCCCAGCCGCCGCCCGAGCGGACCGTCAGCGGCCGGCTCAGTGAGACCGGCTGGCCACCGGAGGCCGGTGCCGTTGCGGCGGCGGCTGCGGCGGCCGCGGTGTCCAAGGGCCAGGGCTCCAGCTGGACGGTCCGCGAGATCCTGGTCGAGGGTGAGGCCGAGCCGCGACCGGTCGCTTCAGTGGTGGACCTGGCCGACGTCGAGACCCGCGAGGACGAGCGCACCACCGAGGCGGCCGAGACCGTGGACGACGGCTCCTGGCACTCCTTCGCCCGTCCGGCCTGACGGCTACTTGTCGACGTCCCCGACCACGTAGAACAGCGAGGCCAGGACTCCGGTCAGCTCGGCCAGCCCGACGCCGGGCAGCACCTCACTAAGCACCTGCACGTTGTTGAACGACGCGGTGCGCAGCTTCAGCCGCCAGGGGGTCTTCTCCCCGCGGGAGACCAGGTAGCAGCCGTTGATCCCGGACGGTCCCTCGGTCCAGGCGTACCGCTCGCCCTCCGGGGCGCGCAGCACCTTCGGCAGCTTGAGGTTGACCGGTCCCGGCGGCAGCGCGTCCAGGACGTCGAGGCAGGCGGCCACGCAGTCCAGCGACACGGACACCTGCTCGGCCAGCACCTCCAGCCGGGCCGGGCAGTCACCCGCCGTCCTGGTGACCACCCGCAGCGCGCCGGACTGCGCCAGCGCGCCGTAGGCGAGGTACGGCTCGTCCCGCCGCAGGTCGAGCGGGACGCCGGACGCGCGGGCCACCGGTCCGCTCAGGCCGTACTGCGCCACCTGCTCGGGGGAGGCGACCCCCACGCCGGCCAGCGGCTGCGCGGCCGCGAGCACCGCGCCGGTCAGCTCGGGCAGGCCGGCCCGGACGTCGGAGGCCGCGGCCCTGGCCCGGTCCGTCCAGCCGTCCGGCAGGTCGGCTTTGAGCCCGCCCACCTGGTTGGCCATGAAGTGCAGCCGGCCGCCGGTGGCCTCCTCCATGACCTGCTGCACGGGGTCGCGCAGGGCCAGCGACCGGGCACTCGTCCCCGTCGGGTCGAGCGGGTCGGCGCCCGGCGGGAAGCCGCCCAGGAAGGCCAGGTGGGACAGCACCCGGTTTAGCTCGGCCAGGGCGGTGCGGGCCCATACGGCGCGCTCCGGCACCTCCATGCCGAGCATCGTCTCGACGGCGAGCACGACGCCCAGCTCGCTGCTGAACGCCGACAGCCAGTCGTGCCGGTTGGCCAGCACGAGGATCTGCCGGTAGTCCCGTACCTCGAACAGCTTCTCGGCGCCACGGTGCAGCAGGCCCACGAGCGGCTCGGCCCGGACGACGATGTCGCCGTCCAGCTCCAGGGCCAGCCGCAGCACGCCGTGGGCCGACGGGTGCTGCGGGCCGAGGGTGAGCACCACCTCGGCACCGCCGAGGTCGGCCGTGCTCGCGGTCACCACGCGCCGGGCCTCGCTGTCCACGGCCGCAGCATGCCACGGGAGGGACCGCCCCCTGCTCGGGTGCGGCCCCTCCCGGGGGTTCGCGGGGTGCTCGGCCTACTGGTCGTGCTCGCCGGTGAGGTAGCCCTCGTGGTGGTGCTCCAGCTCGATCTCGTCCGCGCTGGTCACCCCTGCCGGCAGGTCGATCGTGTGCTTCGGACCGGTGAACCACTTCTTGGCCGTGAGGTGCCAGGCGATCCACAAGACGATGAGCGCGGCGACGGTGATGATCGGTGAGTAGTTCATGAACCGGAAGTTGAAGGACGGGTCCCACGGTGCCTGGTTCGGCGAGAACGGCATGGCGAACCAGATGGTCGTCAGCACGATCTCGATGAGGGCGAGCGGCGCCAGCCACTTGTACTTCTTGCCCAGGTTCCACGGCCCCGGCTGGAACGCGTCGCCCTGCCGCCACCGCAGGTAGATCGGGATGGCGAAGGCGAGGAACAGGCCGAACACCGCGATCGAGGTCAGCGCGTAGAACGCCTGGGGCACGACAACGCCCGCGGGGGTCGTCACCTTGATGAGGGCAGGCAGGGTGACGACGAACGCGATGACGGCCGCGCCGATGACGCCGTTGACGGGGGTCCTGGTGTGGTTGAGCTTCGACCACAGTGACGACCCGGGCACGGCGCCGTCACGGCTGAAGGCGTACATCATCCGCGAGCAGGACGTGAGGCAGGCGATGGTGCAGAACAGCTGGCCGGCCGTGGCGATCGCGAGCACCGTTCGGGCCATGCTCGGCGAGAGCGCCTGCGCGAAGATCGTCCCGATCCAGCCACCGTTGGTCGTGACACCCTTCTCGTCCTGCACGGCGAACAGGAACGCCAGCTCGAGCCCCCAGCCGGCGATGCCGGAGTAGAGGATCGAGCGGTACAGGCCCTTGGCCGCACCGGTGGACGCGCCCTGCGTCTCCTCGGACAGGTGGGCGGAGGCGTCGAAGCCGGTGATCGTGTACTGGGTGAGCAGGAACCCGAATGGCAAGATGATGAACCAGAACGGGAGCCCGGAGGTGGAGCCGCCGAACCATCCGGAGTTGTTGATGGTGTGGGTGAACACGAACGACGCCGACGAGTGGTGACTGGGCAGGAACACCAGGGCCAGGATGATCGCGGCCGCGCCGAACACGTGCCACCACACCGAGATGTTGTTCACCATGGCCAGCAGGTGCGAGCTGAAGATGTTGACCAGCACCGCGATGACGAGGATGACGACGAACTCGCCGAAGACGCGAGTCGAGGGGTAGCCGCCGGACTCGTATCCGTGGCCCGCGAAGCCCGCGTCGTAGTTGAACAGGGTCTGGTCCAGGAAGTATGCGCAGCCGTAGGCCACCGAGGCGACCACGGCGAGCAGCCCGATGAGGTTCAGCCAGCCGGTGTAGTAGGCCGCCTTGACCCCACCCAGCTTGCTGGCCCACCAGTAGATGCCGCCGGACGTCGGGAACGCCGACACCAGCTCCGACATGGTGAGGCCGATGATGAGGATGAACGTGGCGATGATCGGCCAGCCCCAGGCGATGACGACCGGGCCGCCGTTGTTCCATGCGAAGCTGAAGCTGGTGAAGCACCCCGCCAGGACCGAGATGATCGAGAACGAGATGGCGAAGTTCGAGAACCCGGACCAGGAGCGGTTCAGCTCCTGCTTGTAGCCGAGCTCGGCGAGCCGTTTCTCGTCCTCGCTCAAGTTGGAGATGTCGACCACTACTGCTCCTCCGTCGAGGCCGGTCCCCGCACCGGCGCAGCTGCGAGGCGGCTGCTCCGCACTCTTGGGGGGCAGGTATAGCGCACTCAATGGTCCGTTGGGTGACTTTTGGCACTGGACGCGTCGCAACTTCTTCGGGCCCGGCGAGCGCCCGCGGCTAGCCTGGGCTGGTGAGCAACCAGGTGGGCGACGCGTTCGCCGCGCCGGACGCCGGCTGGGTGCGGGTCTCCCCCCGGCTGGCCCTGGCCCGGCGGATCGTCGTCCTGCCGCTGGTGCTGGTCGTCGTGGCGGCCGTCATAGTGGCTCTGGCCCTCGCGGTGGCCCCGTGGGCTGCGGCCCTGGCCGGGCTCGTGGGGCTGCTCGTGGCGGTCTGGGCCTGGTGGCTGATCGGCCGGCAGGTGGCGGCCGTGGGGTACGCCGAGCGGGGCGACGACCTGCTCGTCACCCGGGGGATCATGTTCCGCGAGCTCGTGGTGGTGCCGTTCGGCCGGATGCAGCTGGTCGACGTCCGGGCCGGACCGCTGGACCGCAGGTTCGGCATCGCGCGGCTGCAGCTGCACACCGCGGCGGCGACCACCGACGCCAGCGTGCCCGGGCTGCCCGCGGCCGAGGCGCAACGGCTGCGCGACCACCTGGCCGCCCTCGGCGAGGCCCGGTCGGCGGGGCTGTGACCGAGGCGTCACCGGCCCCCGGGGCCGACCTGTCCAGCCGCCCGCGCCGCACCCACCCGCTCACGCCGGTGGCCGAGGTCGGCGACAAGCTGCCCGGCATCCTGGTCGCGGTGTTCGTCCTGGGCCGGGACCTGCCCGGCGGCATCGTCGTCCGGCTGGGTCTGGCGCTGCTCGTCGCCGTGGTGGGGGCCGGCATCGGCTGGCTGATCTGGTGGCGCCGCTCCTTCTGGTTCGACGCGGACGGCGACCTGCGGATCGCCAGCGGCGTGCTGACCCGCAACGAGCGGCGGGTCCAGTCGTCGCGGCTGCAGTCGGTCGAGGTGTCCCGGCCGTTCCTCGCCCGGCTGGTGGGCCTGGCCGAGGTCAAGCCCGAAGTGGCCGGCGGGGAGAACGCGCACGTGCGGATCGCCTACCTGTCCGAGCCGGCGGCGGTGGCGCTGCGCGCCGAGCTGCTGGCCCGCTCGGCCGGGGTGCGGGGCACCGGGTCGGCCGCCGTCGAGGCGCCGGAGCGGGTCCTCGTCCGGGTCCCGGCACGGGACCTGGCCGTCTCCACCCTGCTCAACGAGAACCTGATCCTCGGCGCGCTGGTCGGCGTCGCGACCATCGTGGTGGCCGTGGTCAGCGGGCAGTCGGCCAGCCTGGTCGGCATCCTGCTGGCCGGTGGCATCCCCGGAGTCGGCCTGGTCAACGGGTTCCTGGCCTACTACGACTTCTCGGTGGCCGAATCGCCGGACGGGCTGCGGCTGCGCTCGGGGCTGCTGTCCACCCGGGCCCAGACCGTGCCGCCCGGGCGGGTCCAGGCGGTCCGGGTGGCCCAGCCGCTGCTGTGGCGCCGCTCCGGCTGGTACCGGGTGAGCCTCAATGTGGCCGGCAGCAACCGCCGCGAGGGCGAGAACTCCGGGGTCGTGCTCCTCCCGGTGGCGCCGTACCCGGTGGTGCGTCAGCTGCTCAGCCGGGTGCTGCCGGGGGTGGACATCGACGCGGTCGACCTGGTGCCGGCGCCGCGCTCGGCCCGGTTCCGCGCCCCCTGGCAGCAGCCGCGGCTGGCCTGCGGTCTGGACGACGAGGTGTTCGTGTCCCGGGGCGGGCGGGTGGTCCGGCGGGTCGACATCGTGCCGCACGCCAGGACCCAGAGCGTGCGGGTGACGCAGGGGCCGTGGCAGCGCTGGCTGGGGCTGGCCAGCGTGCACGTGGACTCGACCCCCGGGCCGGTCAAGCCGGCCGCCCGGCAGCGGGCCGCGGTCGACGCCCGCGCGGTCGCGGAGGCCCAGGTGGTGCACGCGGCCGCCGCCCGGCTCGGGTTCCGGCCCGAGCGCTGGGCCCGATCCAACCGACCAGCCACGGAGACGCCATGACCGACGACCAGGCCGCCGGGTTCGACCTGGGCTCGGCCGAGTTCGTCCGGGACCCGTACCCGGTGTTCGCCGCGCTGCGGTCGCAGGGTCGCGCGCTGTGGCACGAGGAGCTGGGGCTGTGGCTGGCCGCCCGCCACGCCGACGCCGACGCGGTGCTCCGGCACCGGCGGCTGGGCCGGATCTTCACCCCACGCGAGCCGCCGGACCTCTGGGACACCTTCAACTGGCTGCACGCGGAGTCGATCCTGGACAGCGAGCCGCCCAAGCACACCCGGCTGCGCGCCCTGGTCGCCAAGGCGTTCGCCCGCGGGCACATCGAGCGGCTGCGGCCGCGGGTGCGTGCGCTGGCGGGCGGGCTGCTGGACGCCGTCGAGCCGTCCGGCACCCTCGATGCCATCGCCGACTACGCCGAGCCGCTGCCGGTCATGGTCATCGCCGAGCTGCTCGGCGTCCCCGAGGAGGACCGGCACCTGCTGCGGCCCTGGTCCCAGGCGATCGTGAAGATGTACGAGTACGAGCGGACGCCGGAGCAGCAGGTGGCCGCCCGGCAGGCCGGCCAGGAGTTCGCCGACTACGTCGTCGCGATGGCGGTGCAGCGCCGGGCCCAGCCGGGCGATGACCTGGTGAGCCACCTCGCCTCCGTCGAGGACGGCGGGGAGCGGCTGTCCGAGCGCGAGCTCGTGGCCACCTGCGTGCTGCTGCTCAACGCCGGTCACGAGGCGAGCGTCAACGGGTTCGGCAACGGCCTGGTCACCCTGCTGCGGAATCCCGAGGAGCTGACCCGGCTGCAGCGGGACCCGTGGGGGCTGGCACCCACCGCGGTGGAGGAGTTCCTGCGTTTCGACGCCCCGCTGCAGCTGTTCGAGCGCACCGCCAAGGAGGACGTCGACGTCGCCGGGATCCGGGTGGTGGCCGGACAGAAGATCGCCGCGCTGCTCGGCGCGGCGAACCGTGACCCCGCGGTGTTCGCGGACGCCGACCGGTTCGACGCGACCCGCGACCCCAACCCGCACATCGGGTTCGGGGCCGGCATCCACTTCTGCCTGGGCGCGCCGCTGGCGCGGCTGGAGCTGCAGACCTCGGTGCCGATGCTGGTCGAGCGCTTCCCCGGGCTGCGGCTGGCTGCCGAGCCGACCCTGCGGCCGACGTTCGTGCTGCGCGGCTACGAGTCGGTGCCGCTGACCTGGTGAAACCGCCGCGGAAGCGCCAGGCCGACGCACTGCACCAGCCAGCCGAAGCCGCCCAGGCTGCCCGGGTCGAGCAGCTCCGCGGCCCGCGAGGACCTGGCCAGCCGGGCCGCGTAGCCGCCGGGGTCGCAGCCGGCCAGCGCCGGGTCGGGCAGCCGGCCGTCCACCCCGAGGGCGAGCAGGGCCGCGCGCTGAGTGGTCAGCACGCTGTCGGCCGCGCCGGCCGCCGTGCCCGCTGCCGCGCAGGAGTCCAGCGCCACGTGGGCGGTCACGTCGCAGCTGCCGTCC
>DATCDE010000030.1 GCA_036510875.1 Actinomycetes bacterium | reverse complement strand
TCGCGTCGTGGGCTTCGCCGGCTTCGGCGACGGGTTCCTCAGGCACCTGTGGGTACATCGCACGGTGCAGAACCGTGGGGTAGGCACGGCGCTCCTGAAATGCGCAATGGACCGGTGTCCCGATGGGCTGCAACTGTGGGTGTTCCAGAAGAACGTTGGAGCACGGCAACTCTACGAGCGACACGGTTTCGAGCTTGCCGAACTCACCAACGGAGACAGGAACGAGGAGCACGAGCCCGACGCTCGCTACGTTTGGACGCCAAGCCAGGCCTGACGGCGCTCGCACCGCACGTGTTGACATTCCGCAATCGGCACATCGATGCGTTGACGCTTCACCGCTGGTCTGGTGAGCCGGTTTCCGAACACGACCCCCAACGGCCAGGCCATCTAGGCCGCCCAGGGGCTGACGCACTACGACCGTCGGGGATGGCGGCGATGGCTCGTGCCCGCCGTAATCCTGCTGGTCGTGATCACCGAGTCGATCAGGCCTTGGCCCTCAACACCGGGTGAGGAGCGACCGAGATCGGCACGTAGGTTCGGTGAAGCCCTGTCGGACTCGACCGAAGGAGGAGCGTGCCGACCCCGAGCTCGCCCTGATGGGTCAACGGGGCGATGCAGCCCCAACCCTGGGCGGTGCCTGATCAGCGGTGGTTGACCCTCTGAGGGTGCCGGTGATCATTCCCGTGAGGGCACCGAAGGCTGCGCCGAGGACTCCGGCGGGTAGCCCCACCTCGAGCACCGCGAACCACGCAGTCGGTGGGTGGGCGAGCAGACCGAGGAGCAGCCCCACAAGACCACCGAGCAGAAACGCCAGCGCGAAGCCGACGCTCGCGAACCGGTGGATGAGCGGCATGGCCGCCAGCTGAGACCGAGCCCTCATCGTGATCTCAGTATGGGGAGGAACGTCCGGGCGCGCACCCCTCCGGCGATCGACCCGCGCATACGTGATGCGCCAGTCGTGGCAGCAGGCGTTGCAGTTCGAGGCACGGCAGTGCATCTGGCCCAACGACCGAAAACTGATCCGCGTCCTGCCAGAGTCGGTCATCGGTAGGTGCGGGCCTGCGGTGTATACCGCCTGGGGACTGGTCGAGATCGCATGTGCTTGGCGCATAGGTTGCACGAGGTGCTGCCGACCTGCCGTCAGGGCGTCGGGGGTGTGGGCATGGGCAGCAGTTGGGACGTGAACAGGTCGGCGAGCCAGGTTTCGTAGCGGGCATTAGACCATCCGCTCTGGACAGTCAGTCGGTCGTAGATGCCCGTGCCAGTAAGGGTCCAGAGGATGTCGATCGCTCGTTCTCGGGTGAGCCCGGGTCGTAGCCTGCTCGTCTGCCGGACGGCGTCGACGATGTAGCCGGCGCCGATGCGACGGGACTGTTCGGCTCTACCCCAGACCTCGGTGAGGTCGGGATCGGCGCCAGCGGCCCGCTCCAGCACCAGGTCCAGGGCGGCGACTCGCTGCGCTATGCGGGTGACGTTGCGGGCGTGGAGCCGCAGGACCCGGTGGGGGTCTGATGCCTCGAGCGCTTCCCGATACCAGGGTCGGTGCGCGACGGGCACGGGTTCGTCGTCGCCTGCCAAGGCGAGGTCACGCAGTCGTTCCAACACGACCCGCTTGCTGCCGACGGCTGTGAACACCGTCGGCTTGGCGACGCCCGCGGCGTTGGCGATGGCGTCCACCGACGTGGCGACGTAGCCGCGGGAGAGGAACAGTTCCCGCGCGGCGTCCAGGATCCGCTGTCGGGTCTGTCGTGCGGTCTCCTGCCGGACCGCTGAGGCGTAGGCGCGCTTGGGGTTGACGTCGGACACAACCCCACCTTACCGTCCAATTAGTCATTAGGTGACTAGTTCAATGAATTGAGGAGAGTCATGATCATCCGCATCGCGTACTTCGATGAGACCTCGCCCGTCGGGCGTGAGTGGATCACCGCCGCTCTGCAGGGTGTGGACGGAGTTCAGGCGGCCTACCACGCCGCACCGGCCGACGGTGGTCCCGGCTACGTGTCCGTCGCTGTCTTGGACGACATGGACGCCGAACCACGGTCCGCCGCGGCGCTGTCGGCACGCCGTGAGGAGTTGGGCGTCGCTTCGAAAGGACCCGACCGGGTCGCGTACTTCGTCGTCAACGACCACGTTGACAACGCCCGCTCGATCTAGCGACCACGCCTTCAGCGCTACACCAGTGGAGGCCCTTCGACAGGCTGGACGCCGTACTTCACGAGCATCGCGGTCAGCACCTCGGGGTCTGGAGACCCTTGGAGTTGGCTGAAGTACAGCGCCTGCCCGGCGAACATGCCCTCAAGCCCACTGGGGGTGATCACGCCTACGGTCCGCACAGCACCGTCAGACAGGTTGGCAAAGAGGTGCGGACGTTCCTGGGCAGCCACACCAGGGCCTCCGGGCCCGCCTCGAACCTGTGATCGCCAACCTCTACCGTCAACACGCCCTCCACGAAATAGATGGCCTCGTCCTCCCGAGTGTGGACATGGCGCCGGGGGCCCGGAGAACCCGGAGGTACAACAGGAGGGCAGCCGCAGCCTTCCTCATGTGCACCTCCGGCCCGATCAAGCGTTCGTTGGACGCTACGCGTGCGCTGCAGTTTCCCGTGTGAGAACGCGAACGGCATTCCTCGCGCAGCCTCAGCGGCGCACGCTAACGGCATCACTCCGCGTGCGACCTCAGCGGCCCGTGGGCGAGTCATGAGTCGAATCCCATGGCGGTGATGCGCTGACCATCCTCGCAGTCGGCCGGCCCGCTTCAGGACCCGAACATCGCCTGGTCAGCGCTGCGGGTGGGCGAGGAGGAAGTCGACGGCGTCGGGCACCAGCGCGTCCGTGAACGAGAAGATGTGGTCGACCCCCTGGACCGTCCACAGCTCTACCGCGGTGCGGCGCGTGCAGCCACCGAACGCCGAGACGGTCGTCTCGGCACCGGCTACGTCGAGGGCGAGGTCGAGCCGACGCCCGGTTGGCGCCCGGGGCGCGACACAGCCGTCGAAGCGAGCCCACTGCGCCACCGTTTCCGGTGCCGACGGGAAGGCAGGACCGAAGAGTTCGCCGCCGCCGTAGGGGACGGTCTCGTCCGCCGTCCCGTGGATCTCCAGCACGCTAACCGGCCGCGACGGCGTGCACCGGCTCGCGTCGAGGTAGGTGGCCCCCGCCATGCTGACGATGCCCGCGATCGTGTCGGCATGGTCACATGCCATCCGGTAGGCCATGAAGCCCCCGTTCGACACCCCGAACAGATACACACGGGCCGGGTCGACGCGGTAGCGCGTCTTGACGTCCTGGATGATCCCGGCGAGGTAGGCCGAGTCGTCGACCGGCTTGGCGTCCCGGTTGCAGCATGCGTCGGTTGCGTTCCAGAACTGCGACCCGGTGGCGTCCTTGGTGCCGTCTGGGTGCACGTAGAGGAAGCCGTAGTGCTCGGCCACGGCCTGCATCGAGAAGTAGGAGTCCATCTGGGAACCGGTGGTGGTGTATCCGTGCAGCAGGATCAGCAGCGGGACGGGGGTCGTGCCGTCGTA
>DATCDE010000029.1 GCA_036510875.1 Actinomycetes bacterium | reverse complement strand
TGGTCGTGGTACGCGGGGTGTTCGGCAACGTCAGCGACACCGACGTCCGCGCCACCGTGGCGACCGACCCGCTCCCGCCGAGCCGGGACGGCGGATGTGCGCCTTCGCTCGACCGGCTCTGCACACTGGGTGAGTGCCCGCGATCCCGGTGTACCTGGAGCTCGGCCGTATCTCGACGTTCGCCGCTGCGGTGGACTGGCCCGGCTGGTGCCGCCGCGGCAAGGGCGAGGAGGCCGCCCTGGAGGCGCTCGCGGAGTATGCGGGTCGGTACGCGGCGGTGGTCGGGCCCTCGTTCGCCCCCGGGGACCTCGCGGTGGTCGGTCGGCTGTCGGGTAGCGCGACGACCGACTTCGGGGCTCCCGATGCCAAGGGTCCGTGGGACGACGAGCCGCTGACCGGGTCCGAGGCCGACCGGCAGGCCGGCCTGCTGGAGGCCTGCTGGACGGCGTTCGACTCGGTGACCGCGACGGCGCCTGCCGAGCTGCGCAAGGGCCCCCGCGGCGGCGGCCGGGACCGGGACGCGGTCGCGGAGCACGTGCGGGAGGCCGAGCGGGTCTACCTGCGCAAGGTCGGTGTCCGGGTGCCGCCGCGGACGCCGTGGACCGACCAGCGGGCCGCGCTGCTGGACGCCCTGCGCGGCGGCGGGCTGGAGGGCGCCTGGCCGCCTCGGTACGCCGTCCGCCGGATCGGCTGGCACGTCCTCGACCACGCCTGGGAGATCGAGGACCGCGCCCCCTAAGCCTGAGCGCCGCGAGTGGACCCGCAGTGAGCGAAGAGGGCTCGTTTCGCCGGATAACGCTCACTGGGTGTCCACTCGCGGGCGGGGGGTGGCGGGTCTACTCGATGCGGGCGATCACCGTCCCCGGGGTGGCCACGCCCTCCTCGGGCACCAGCAGCCGGACCGTCCCGGCGGTGGGCGCCTCGACGTCCACCGACACCTTGTCGACGGCGACCTCGGCGATGACCTGACCGGCCGTCACCGGCTCGCCGTCACGGACCAGCCAGGTCGCCACCACGCCCTGCTGGTCGGGGTCCTTGCCCAGCGCCGGGAACGTGATCTCGACGCTCACCGCCCGGCAACCGACACGATCGCCTCCCGGATCCGCCGGTGCGTCGGCAGCACCTCGTACTCCAGCGGCCGGGCGTACGGAACTGGGACATCGGGGTAAGCCACCCGCGTGAACGGGGCCCGCAGCAGGCCAGGGTCGGACTCGGCGATCGTGGCGGCGATCTCCCCGGACAGTCCGAACGAGCGGTAGTCCTCGTCGACCACCACGATCTTCCCGGTGCGGCCCACCGACTCGAGGATCGCCTCGCGGTCCAGCGGGACGACCGAGCGCAGGTCGATGACCTCGGCCTCGAGCCCCTCGCCGGCCAGCTCGTCGGCGACGTCCAGGCAGCGCTGCAGCGACAGGGACAGGCTGACGACGGTGACGTCGCGGCCGGGCCGCGCCACCGCGGCCTTGCCGATGGGCACCTCGTACGACTCGGCCGGCACCGGCCCGATGGACCGCGGGTTCTTGGCCATCCACGGCAGCCCCATGACGCCCTTGTGGAACATGTAGAGCACCGGGTTGTCGTCGCGGATCGCCGCGGTCATCAGGCCCTTGGCGTCGTACGGGTTGCTGGGGACGACGACCTTCAGGCCGGGCAGGTGGGCGAAGGTGCCCCACAGGCACTGCGAGTGCTGAGCCCCGTCGGAGTAACCGCCGCCCACGGCGGTCATCAGCACCATCGGCACCGTCACGTTGCCGCCGGACTCGTAGTGGATCTTCGCCATGTGGTTGTAGATCTGGTCCATGCACACGCCGAAGAAGTCGACGAACATCAGCTCGACGACCGGCCGCATGCCTTCGACGGCGGCCCCGATGCCGGCGCCGATGAAGCCGGTCTCCGAGATCGGGGTGTCGATGATCCGGGTGGGGCCGAACTGGTCGAGCAGGCCGGTGGTCGAGCCGAAGATGCCGCCGTACGCGGCGACGTCCTCGCCCATGACGAACACCTCGGGGTCGCGCTCCATCTCCTGCGCGATCGCCTCGGAGATGGCCTTGGCGGTGGTGAGCCGGCGGGTGGCTGAGGCCGCGGCCGGCTGGTCGGTAACAGTCATGGTTCCTCCTGGTCCTCGCGGCCTCGGTCAGACGAACACGTGCTCGTAGGCCGCCGCGGGCGGCGGCTCCGGGCTGGACTTGGCGAACGCGATGGCGTCGGCCACTTCCGTGGCGGCCTCGGCGCGGACCGCTTCGACCGTGGCGTCGTCCAGGACTCCGTCGGCGCGCAGCTTGGCCTCGTAGGCGGGGATCGGGTCGTGGGACTCCGCGACCGCGAGCTCGTCGCCACGGTAGGCCTGGGCGTCGCCCTCGAAGTGGCCCCACAGCCGGACCGTGTGGACCTCGAGCAGCGTCGGGCCCTCGCCGGCCCGGGCCCTGGCCACCGCCCGCCCGGCTGCCTGGTAGACCGCCTCGACGTCGTTTCCCTCGACCCGCTCGCCAGCCACCCCGTAGGCCGCGGCCCTGGTGGCGTTGCTGGGCACCGAGGTGGACGCCGTGCGCGCCACCGAGATGGCCCAGTCGTTGTCCTCGATGACGAAGACGACCGGCAGCTTCCACAGCGAGGCCAGGTTGAGCGACTCGTGGAACGCGCCCTGGTTGGCCGCGCCCTCGCCGGCCACGGCCACCGCGACGTTCGTCGTGCCGCGCCGGTGGAACGCGAAGGCCTGGCCGACGGCGACCGGCATGCCCTCGGCAATGATTCCTGAGCAGGAGAAGTGCTGGCTCGGGTCGAACAGGTGCATGTGGCCGCCCTTGCCGTGGCCGAGCCCGGTCTCTCGCCCGTAGATCTCGGCGGTCATCTTCCGCATGTCCACGCCCTTGGCCAGCGCCAGGTGGTGCGGGCGGTGCGGCGCGGTGAGCCCGTCGTCCGCCGTGAGGTGGGCGCACAGCCCGACCGCGACCGGCTCCTGGCCGGCCGACAGGTGCATCTCGCCGGGGATCAGGCCGGCACCGATGTCCCAGGCTGGCGTCTTGTCCGCGTGGTAGTCCGCGCGGATCGCCTCCTCGTAGGTGCGGATCCGGACCATCTGCCGGTAGAAGCCGCGGCGCAGCTCGTCGTCCATGGGACCTCCCGGTGCGTGAGGCTGGTTGTGACCAGGCTTGTGCGGTCCGCAGCCGGCGGCAAGGGCGTCGGTTTCAGATGGTGATACGGCGGCGTCTCAGCCGGTGTTAGCCACTGTCGGCGAGCGCGAGCGCCCGGGAGACCCGCGCAGCGCCGACCTCCAGCGCCGAGCCGAGGGTGGCGGCGTCGGTGGGGGGCACCTTGCGCCGGTTGGTCGTGTCGCCGGTCGGGACCAGGACGGCGACGCCCAGCGCGCCGACGAGCGGCGGCGCGAGGTCGGAGCCGGGGATGCGGACCGGGCAGGCCAGGCACATGACCCCGTTGGTGTACTCCTCGTGGTCCAGGGCGACCCGCCCGCTGCCCGCCAGCTCCTCCTGCAGCCGGGGCAGGCTGACCACGGTGCGCCGGGTGAGCGGCTCCAGCCGGTGCCGGGCGAGGTAGTCGGCCCGCGTCGGCGGGTCGAGGTTGGCCAGGATGCTCTTGCCGAGCGCGGTGGCGTGCGCAGCCTCGTGCAGGCCGACCCACAGGTCGATCCGTGGCGTGGCCACGCCGTCGGCGACGTCGGCCACCAGGATCTCGCCCTCGTCGTACATGGCCAGGTACACGGCGGCGTGCGTCTCCTCGCGCAACCCCTCGAGGATGCGCCGGACCCGGGCGGCCACCCCGGCGGCCCGCCCGTGCTCGGTGAGCAGCTCGACCCGCGGCCCCAGGTGGAACGCGCCGTCCTCGCCCCGGTGCAGGTAGCCCTCGTGCTCCAGGGTCCGCAGCAGGTGGTAGGTCGTCGGTAGCGCCAGCCCGGTGGCCCTGGCCAGCCGCTTGGCCGACGCACCGACGTGGTCGAGCTCGGCCACCGCCTCGAGCAGCCGAAGGGCCCGGCTCACCGACTGGATGAGCGTCTGGTCGTGCGGCTGGTCGGTCATCGACTCCTCCGGGGCCCGACTCCGTCCCTTGATACCGCGCCCAGCGGCGCGGTGGCTAGGGGGCCGGCCGCCAGCTGCCCCGAGGACGGACGCCGGGTCAGTCGATCGCGCCGTGCCCCTCGAGGGGCGGGTGCGTCGGCAGGTGCTCCTCCAGCACCTGCCCCTGCGGGATCTCCGCGGCCACGTCGTCGGCCTTCACCGCGTGCGACATCGCGTAGGCGATGGCGCCGCCGAGCACGAACAGGATGCTGCTGACGGCGACCCAGGCGCCTGCCGTGGGCAGCTGAGTGAGCCGGTAGACGACGAAGGAGAGCCCGATGGTCGCCGGGATCGTGGTGACCCAGGCGACCACCATCTCCCCGACGACCCGCCAGTTGGCGTCCGCCGCAGGGTCTTGGCCACCGTGTTGGCCACCGCCGTCCCCGCGAAGAAGTGGGCCGCGAAGTTGACGGCGGCCGAGAACCAAACCGCTGCCTTGGGGGGGAGCGCCCGGGTGGCGACCACGGTGGCGACCGAGTTGGCGGCGTCGCGGAACCCGTTGGAGACGTCGAACAGCAGCGCCAGCGCGATGATGCCGACGACGGTGACGAGCAGCAGGTCCACAGCGCGCTCCGGAGACTCGGGACATCAGGAGCGTCCCAGGGGGCGCTAGTGGACGGGAGGGACTTCTTGCTCTTTCAAGGTCACCGCGCGACGGACCGCGGGGTGTGGGTCGTCGGCCAGCCGGGCCCGCACGGCTGCTGGCGTGTTGGCGTGGGCGGCGACGGCCGCACGGACGATGAAGCTGAGGTGCCCGGCGAGGGTGCCGAGCTCGGCGGCCGAGGTCGCCGGGTCGGCCGCCTGCGCTCGGACCTGCTCCCAGGACGTCTCGACGATCCGCTGCGACAGGTCGACGACGACCGGCTCCTGCGTCATGCGAGGCAGGGTGCCGCAGAACGGGTGTCGTGGGGGGGTCGGCACGCCGGGAACCGACCGGTCGTAACCGTATCCAGGCCGTTCGAAGGACGGTCTACCAGTGATTGGCGGCCCACAGGCCGGCGATCTGGGCGTCGGTGAGCTGCTGTCCGGCGAACAGGGCGGCCTCGTCGATGCCGCCGTTGAGGCCGAAGTCGGTCGGCTGCGGCTGCCCCGTCGTCGTCCAGCCCGTGAGGTTGTCCCAGCCGACCCGCCAATAGCCCGAGCCGTCCGGAGTGTTCGTCGTCGAGGTCGGGGTGGTCGTCTCGTTGCCCGTGTAGTTCTCGGCGGTGTGCTGGCTGGGGTCGAACTGGTCCCGGACTCCGTCCACATACAGGGCGGCCCCCGCCGGACCGAGGGTCGCGGCCAGGAAGTGCGGCTTGCCGTCGTTGACCGCCATCGACGAGCGCAGGTAGTAGAAGCGGCCGGGGTAGATCGCGAACACGGCGTGCCCGGCGTTGTCCAGGAAGATCTGCCGGTCGTAGTGCTTGTCCTTGGCCCAGGTCGAGCTGCCCTGGCCGATGATCCGGCCGCCGGCGGTCGAGGTGGTCCGCACCCAGGCCGTGATCGAGAAGGTGTTCGAGTTGGGCTGAGGGCTAGGCCAGACGACGGAGCTGCCGCTGCTCGACGTCCCGGGGATGCTCGGCGAGGTCAGCCCGGTGCCGTCGCACCGCACCAGGCCGCTTGTCGCGGCTCCCAGGGTGAGCGGCGCGGCCACCCCGGCCGCGGGCGAGCTGGTGACCACCGTCCCGGCGTTGCCGTGGCCGGAGGCGTCGGCGACCGTGGTGGCGCCGGAAGCCTCGGAGAAGCGCCAGTAGAACGTCGGGTTGAGCGCCGTGACGGAGGCCGCATAGGAGCTGGGCGTCGTGCAGGCCGCCCGGGTGACCAGGCTTCCGGCGCTCGCGGTCTGGGTGTCGCTCAGGTTGGCGCCGGAGCGCCCGACCTGGAGCCCGGGGACGCCGAGGGTGAGCAGCACGGAGGCGACGGCCATGATCAGGGCCGCCGCCAGTCGGGCGCGAGCGTCACGCAGAGGTGTGGACCGCATCGCGGACGCTCTCTGGCGTGGTCGTGGCCGTCGGGGGTGCCCCCACCGGGTCGCGCGGCGCGGGTATCGGCAGGCGTGGCTTGTGCGGGCGGTGCGGCAGTGCCTCCTTGGCCTCGGTGGCCTGCTTGCTGCGCTTGGCCGCCCGACCCCAGGACAGCACCTCGGCGCCGAGGATGAGCAGCAGCGGTGGAGTGAACAGCAGGAGCAGGCCCTGGCGGGACTGCGCGAAGTGGAAGAAGTAGCCCCAGCGCGGGAGCACCTGGACCACCTGGCCGAGGATCTCCTGGACCGGCGTCAGGTTCGGGTCAGGGTCTCGGTTGTTGTCGCCCTTGGTCTGGATGAACCAGCGACCGACGTTGCCGCCGGTCCCGTCCTTGATGAACTGCCCGGTGGTCGGGTCCTGCACGTTGACTTGCTTGATCGCGACGATGCGGTGGGTCGTGTACGTCGTTACCTGCCCGGTGGGCCCCTTGACGGGCACCGTGTTGCGGAAGGTGACCATCTGGCCGACCCGCAGCTCGTCACTGCCGATCGGCTGGATCACCACCGCGTCACCGGGGAGGATGTTCGGCTCCATGCTGCCGCTGGTGATGATGAAGAGCTTCTGGCCGTGCAGCCGGAACCACAGCGGCGTGCCGAACGCCGCGATCAGGCCGACGACGGAGAGCGCGAACGCGAGCCGAAAGGCCCAGCGACGCGCCCGCGCTCCCCTCGTCATCGGCATTACGGAGTGTTGTTGGCAGTCTGGAACGAGTTGAACACCAGCGAGATGGCGGTGCCGGTGGCCTGCCAGGAGTTGTCCGTGCTGGGGCCGTCCAGATGCGCCTTGATGTAGAGCGTGTCGGAGCCGCCAGCCGGGATGACCCGGTCGTTCGCACGGACTCCCGGGGCATCCGTTGGGGAGCCGAAGAGCACCTTGGAGTCCGTCGTCGACGAGACGCTGCCGTCCCCGAAGAGGTCAGCGGTGGTGTTCGTGCCACCGAACAGGACGTCGTTCGTGGGTGTGGTCGGGCACGCCCCGCCCACGAAGGCAACGGAACACACGGTGAACCACAGCTGGTCGGCCAGGTTGTAGCCGCTCGGGCTCCAGGTCTTCCCTGCAGCCGTCGCGGCGGCCGCCGCTGCCGCGATCGCCGCTCCGCCCGCCCCCGTGGTTGCGGAGGTCACCGCGGTGGAGTTCGCGGCGACCGCGTAGCGCAGCTGGAGCGAGCCGGTGTTGTTGACGTGCACCTCGGCGTAGCGCGTGTCACCGGGGGCCAGGTTGGTCTCGCTGAACTGCACGGTCTTCGTCGTGTTGTTGGCGAGGATGACCGACCCGGTGACGATCTGGCCGGCGTTGACCGTCTCGGTGTCGGAGAACCAGGCGCCCGAGCTCAGCGTGCCCACCGTGAGCAGGGACAGGCCCGCGATGCCGACTGCAGCGATCAGCCGCCGCCTGCGCTCACGCTCCTCCGGCGCGGGGCCTTGCGGCTCCAGTTCGTTGAGCAGGTCGTCCATCGTGGTCCCCTCCGTAGTCCGATCCGGCCGGTCGGCGTCTTTGACCGCCGACTCGTTCATCGACCCACCCGTTCGGACGCTTGACGCTGGGGGCTGGAAACCACCCGACCTGGCCAACTTCGGCGAAACCGCGTCATGACCTGAGCGATCCACCGTCAGTCGATTGTCGGGTGGGTGGCGTTGCCCGGCGGACCGTAGGCTGGCGCCCATGACGGCACCGCGGCTGCGCGCCGCCCTGGACGGGGTACCGTCCTACCGGGCCGGCCGTCCGGCCCCCGAGGGCGCCTACAAGATCTCCAGCAACGAGAACCCCTACCCCCCGCTGCCGTCGGTGCTGGCTGCCATCGAGAGCGCCGCGGGCCAGGTGAACCGGTACCCCGACTTCGCCTCGACCGCGCTGGTCGAGGCGCTGGCCGGCCGGTTCGGCGTCCCGGCCGAGCACCTCGCCGTCGGCACCGGGTCGGTCGCCGTCGCCCAGCAGGTGCTCATGGCCGCCGCCGGCCAGGGTGACGAGGTGATCTTCCCGTGGCGCTCGTTCGAGGCCTACCCGATCCTCGTGCAGCTGAGCGGGGCCACCTCGGTGCGCGTGCCGCTGGCCCAGGACGGCGGGCACGACCTGGACGCCATGGCGGCCGCGGTCACCGAACGGACCAGGGTCGTGTTCGTGTGCAACCCGAACAACCCGACCGGCCCCCCGGTGCGCCGGGCCGCACTGGAGCGGTTCCTGGACGCCGTCCCTGGCGACGTCCTGGTCGTGCTGGACGAGGCCTACCGCGAGTTCGTGCGCGATCCCGAGGTGCCAGACGGCATCGAGCTGTACCGGGACCGGCCGAACGTGGCCGTGCTGCGCACGTTCTCCAAGGCCTACGGTCTGGCCGGTCTGCGGGTCGGGTTCGCGGTCGCCCACGAGCCGGTGGCGGCCGCGCTGCGCAAGACCGCGGTGCCGTTCGGGGTCAGCGACCTCGCCCAGGCCGCTGCGGTCGCCTCGCTGGCCGCGGAGCAGGAGCTGCTCGAGCGGGTCGACGTGCTGGTCGCCGAGCGGGAGCGCGTGCTCACGGCGCTGCGCGGGCTGGGCATCGCCGTCCCCGAGTCGGAGGCGAACTTCGTCTGGGTCGGCCTCGGGGGGCGCACCGAGGCCTTCGCGGCTGCGTGTGAGCGGGCCGGGGTGGTGGTCCGCGCCTTCCCGGGGGAAGGCGCGCGGGTCACGGTGGCCGAGCCGGAGGCGTCCGACCGGTTCCTCGCGGTCGCGGCCGCCGAGCTGGCCGGCTGACGGTCAGGGCGTCATGGGGCGGGGGCGCTCGCCGGCGACGACTAGGAACACGCCGAGGACGGCGAGCCCGCCGCCCACCGCGATCACCGCGGTGACCGGCTCGGTCAGCACCGCCCAGCCGAGCAGCACGGCGACCACCGGGTTCACGTACGCGTAGGTGGACACCAGCGACAGCGGGGCGTGCCCGACCAGCCAGACGAACGCGGTGAAAGCGAGCAGCGAGCCGAACACCACGAGGTAGGCCAGGGACTACCAGGCCTCGGCGGGGACGGCGGCCGGCTGGAACCCGTTCCACTCGTGCAGCACCAACGACAGCAGGAGCATCACCAGCCCGGCGGTCAGCATCTCGACGGTGGTGCCGACGAAGGGGTTCGCCGGCAGGCCCAGACGAGGTGACAGGAACGTGCCGATGGCCCAGCACCGGGTGCCCACCAGGATCACCACGATCCCCCAGGCCTGCACCTGGCCGCCGTGGCTACCCGGCCGGGCCAGCACCGCGATGCCGACGAACCCGACGAGGGTCCCCGCCAGGGTGAGCGCCCTCGGATGGTCACCGGACAGCCGGCGCAGCAGCACCAGCCACAGCGGCATGGCCGCGGCCAGGAGCGCAGCCAGCCCCGAGGGCAGCGTCTTCTCGGCCCGCGCGACCCCGCCGTTGCCGCAGACGAGCAGCAGGACGCCGATGACCGCGCCCGCCCGCAGCTCGCGGCTGCTGACCCGCAGCGTGCGCCATCCGGAGCCCAGGGCGACCGCCACCGCGAGGATCAGCCCGGCCACCACGAAGCGCAGCCCCATCGCGCCATGGGCGGCAGGCTGCGCACGACCACCCGGATGGCCAGGTAGGTCGAGCCCCACACCACGTAGACCACGCCGAGCGCCGTCCAGACCAGGGCCGCGGAGGGCCGGCACGCAGCGAACCCGGTGCCCTCTCCGGGGGCGGCCTCGGGCACCGAGGCGGGGGGGCTCACCGGCCCACCCGATCACGGCCGGCCGACGGTGGACACGCGGGATCCGGACCGGGCTCCCGGGCGGCCACCAGGCATGGCCTACCTCACAGTCCTCGCGGGACCAACGACCCTAAGTCGCGGGTGGGGAGCTCGCCCATGCTGGGAGCCGTCATGGCTCCAGGCCGCACGGCGACACCGGAGGAACGCGGACATGAATGCGCTCGACCTCGCGCGGTGGCAGTTCGGGATCACCACCGTCTACCACTTCATCTTCGTGCCGCTAACGATCTCGATGGCGTTCCTGGTGGCCGGCCTGCAGACCGTCTGGTACCGCACCGGCAACCCGGTGTACCTGCGGGCCACCAAGTTCTGGGGGAAGCTCTTCCTCATCAACATGGCCATGGGCGTGGTCACCGGCATCGTCCAGGAGTTCCAGTTCGGGATGAACTGGAGCAACTACAGCCGCTTCGTCGGTGACATCTTCGGTGCGCCGCTGGCCGTCGAGGGGCTGCTCGCCTTCTTCATGGAGTCGACGTTCATCGGCCTGTGGATCTTCGGCTGGGACCGGCTGCCGAAGAAGGTGCACCTGGCCACCATCTGGCTGACCGCGCTCGGCACCTTCCTGTCCGCGTACTTCATCTTGGCCGCCAACTCGTTCATGCAGCACCCGGTCGGCTACCAGATCAACCCGAAGACCGGCCGGGCCGAGCTCACCGACTTCTTCGCCCTGCTGACCCAGGACGTCACCCTGATCACCGTGGCGCACACCATCACCGCCGCGTTCGTGACCGGGGGCGCCTTCATGATCGGGATCAGCGCCTGGCACCTGGCCCGCAAGCGTCACGTCGACGTCTTCCGGCCGTCCATGAAGTACGGCCTCGTGGTGGCGCTGGTCGCCTCCGCGCTGGTCGCCTTCACGGGTGACCTGCAGGGCAAGATCATGACCTCGAAGCAGCCGATGAAGATGGCCTCCGCCGAGGCGCTGTACGAGACCGAGCAGCCGGCCCCGTTCTCCATCTTGACGATCGGGTCCTTGGACGGCAGCAAGGAGATCTACTCGATCAAGCTCCCGAAGCTGCTCTCCTTCCTGGCCACCGGCTCGTTCGACGGCAAGGTCGAGGGCATCAACAACATCCAGGCCCAGTACGTGGAGAAGTACGGCCCGGGGAGCTACATCCCGAACATCCCGGTCACCTACTGGAGCTTCCGGCTGATGATGGGCTTCGGCTTCGTCGTGCTGTTCTTGTCCATCGTCGGGCTGTGGCTGATGCGCAGAGGACGGCTGCCAGGGGGCCGCTGGTTCTACGGCCTGGCAGTCTTCGGCCTGTTCGCCCCGATCCTGGCCAACAGCTTCGGCTGGATCTTCACCGAGATGGGCCGGCAGCCGTGGACCGTCTTCGGGGTGTTCACCACCCCAGCCAGCGTCTCGCCGGAGGTCAGCGGCGGAGAGGTCCTCACGTCGATGATCGTGTTCACCCTGCTGTACGGCGTCCTGGCCGTGATCGAGGTCGCGCTCATGCTCAAGTACGTCAAGCTCGGCCCACCGGCCGAGGACGAGGTCGATCAGCACCCGTACGACCCCGACGCCCCGGCCGACCGGCCCCTGACCTTCGCGTACTGACGGAGACCGTCATGGAGCTCACCACCGTCTGGTTCCTGCTCATCGCGGTCCTGTGGACCGGCTACTTCGTTCTCGAGGGGTTCGACTTCGGGGTCGGCGTCCTGCTCCCGGTGCTCGGCCGGACTGAGACCGACCGCCGCGTCATGATCAACACCATCGGCCCGGTCTGGGACGGCAACGAGGTGTGGGTCCTCGTCGCGGGCGGCGCGACCTTCGCGGCGTTCCCCGAGTGGTACGCCACCTTGTTCAGCGGCTTCTACCTGGCCCTGCTCGTCATCCTGGTCTCGCTGATCATCCGGGGAGTGGCCTTCGAGTACCGCGGTAAGCGGCCGGAGCCCTCCTGGCGGCGGCGCTGGGACTGGGCGATCTTCGTCGGCAGCCTGCTGCCCGCCCTGCTGTGGGGCGTCGCCTTCGGCAACATCGTCAAGGGAGTGCCGATCGAGAGGATCGGCGACCCGGCGCACCTGGAGTACACCGGCAACTTCTTCACCCTGCTCAACCCGTACGCGCTGCTCGGCGGCCTCACCACGCTCGGGCTGTTCGTCACCCACGGCGCGATCTTCCTGGCGCTCAAGACGGACGGCGACATCCGGGCGCGGGCCAACGCGATGGCCACCAAGGTCGGTCTGGTCACGGCGGTGCTGGCGGTGGCCTTCCTGGCCTGGAGCCAGGCGTTCTCGAACAACCTCGCGGGGTCGGTCGTGCTGGCCGTCGTCACCGCCGCGGCGTTCGTCGGCGCGCTGGGCATGAACCGGGTGGGTCGCGAGGGCTGGGCGTTCATCCTGAGCGCGGTGACCATCGCGGGCGCGGTGGCGACGCTGTTCACCTCGCTGTACCCGAACGTCATGCCGTCGTCGGTGCGGGACATCTACAACCTGACGATCACCAACGCTTCGTCGTCGCCGTACACGCTCAAGGTCATGACGTGGGTGGCCGTGATCTTCACGCCCATCGTGCTGCTCTACCAGGGCTGGAGCTATTACGTGTTCCGCCGGCGGCTGAGCGCGACGAACATTCCGGCCGAGGCGCCGCCGACCCCGATCGGCGCTGGGGGCAGCCCCCGGTCATGATGGCGGGGTGAAGCCCCTCGACCCACGGCTGCTGAGGTACGCCCGCGCCGCGCGGGCGTACCTCGCCGTTTCGGTCCTGCTGGGCACGGTCACGGCGCTGCTCATCCTCGCCCAGGCCTGGCTGCTGGCCCGGCTGGTCGACGGCGCGTTCCTCGGCGGGCAGGGGCTGGCCGACCTGCGCGGGCCGCTGCTCGCGCTCGGCGCCGTCGTCGTCGTCCGGGCTCTGGTGGTGTGGGCGAGCGAGCTGGCCGCCCACCGGTCCTCCGCGCTGGTGAAGTCGCAGCTGCGGTCCGGGCTGCTCGAGCGGGCCGTCGGGCAGGGCCCCGGCTGGCTGCGCGGTCAGCGCACCGGCGACCTGGCAACCCTGGCCACCCGCGGCATCGACGCCCTCGACGGCTACTTCTCCCGGTACCTGCCGCAGCTGGTGCTCTCGGTCATCGTCCCAGTCACCGTGCTGTTCGTGGTGCTCGGCCAGGACTGGCTGTCTGCGCTGATCATCGCACTGACCCTGCCGCTCATCCCGATCTTCATGATCCTCATCGGGCTGCAGACCCGGCGGCACACCAGCCGGCAGTTCCGCACCCTGCAGCTGCTGGCCGGCTTCTTCCTGGACGTCGTCGCCGGGCTGCCGACCCTCAAGGTGTTCGGCCGGGCGAAGGCCCAGGCCAGCACGCTGCGAGAGGTCACCGACACCTACCGCCGGGCCACCATGGGCACCCTGCGGATCGCTTTCCTGTCCTCGCTGGTGCTGGAGATGATCGCCACCATCTCGGTGGCCCTGGTGGCCGTCTCGGTCGGGCTGCGGCTGGTGTCCGGGGGGCTGGACCTGCGCACCGCGCTGTTCGTGCTCGTCCTGGCACCCGAGGCGTACCTTCCGCTGCGGCAGGTCGGCGCGAACTTCCACGCCAGCGCCGAGGGGCTCACCGCGGCCGAGCAGGTGTTCGAGGTGCTGGACCAGCCGTTGCCGGCCCGCGGCACCCGCACCGACGTGCCCGACCCCGCCACCACAGCTCTGGAGGTCCGCGACCTCGTCGTCCGCTACCCCGACCGGGACGGACCCGTGGTCGACGGGCTGTCCTTCACCCTGGAGCCGGGTGAGGTGCTCGCCGTCGTGGGGGCCAGCGGCTCCGGCAAGACCACGCTGCTGCAGGTGCTGCTCGGCTTCGTGACGCGGGACGGCGGGCGGGTCGCCCTGGGCGGCGTCGACCTGGCCGACCTGGACCCGGACGCCTGGCGGTCGCGCATTGCCTGGGTGCCGCAGCGCCCCCACCTGTTCGCCACCACGCTGGACGCCAACATCCGGCTCGGCCGGCCGGACGCGACCCACGCCGACGTGGCACGGGCGGTTGCTGACGCCGGGCTGGCCGACATGGTCGCGGCCCTGCCCCGGGGCCTGCAGACCGTGGTGGGGGAGCGGGGCGCCGGGCTGTCGGCGGGGGAGCGCCAGCGGGTCGCGCTGGCCCGGGCGTTCCTGCGGGACGCGCCGCTGCTGCTGCTCGACGAACCGACGTCGAACCTGGACGGCGCCACCGAGGCGGTCGTGCTGGCCGCGGTGCAGCGGCTGGCCCGCGGCCGGACCGTGCTGCTCACGGCGCACCGCCCCGCGCTGATGGCCCTGGCCGACCGAGTGCTCCGGCTGGACGCCGACGTGGTCGCCGTCGAGGCGCTGCCGTGAGCGCGACCGAGGCGGTCCACGCGCCGCTGCGCCGGACCCTGGCGCTGGCCCGTCCGGCCCGCTGGCGGCTGCTGCTGGCCACGGCCCTCGGGGCGGCCGCGGTGGGCGCCGGAATCGGCCTGATGGCGACGTCCGCGTGGCTGATCGCCCGCGCCGCCCAGCAGCCGCCGGTCCTCACGCTCGAGGTGGCGATCGTGGGGGTGCGGTTCTTCGGCATCTCGCGGGGGATGTTCCGCTACGGGGAGCGGCTGGTCGGCCACGACGCCGCGTTCCGGGTGCTGGCCCGGCTGCGGGTGACGGTCTACAGCAAGTTGGAGGGCCTGGCGCCGTCCGGGCTGCCGGCGTTCCGGCAGGGCGACCTGCTGGCCCGGCTGGTGGACGACGTCGACGCGCTGCAGGACCTGCTGCTGCGGGTGCTGCCGCAGTACGGCATCGCGCTGCTGGTCGGTGCGGCCACGGTCGGGCTGATCACCTGGATCCTGCCGTCGGCCGGGCTGGTCCTGCTCGTCACCCTGCTGCTGGCCGCGACGCTCGTGCCCGGGCTCACCCAGGCCCTGGCCCGGCGCAGCGAGCAGCGGCAGGCGGCCGCCCGCGGTGAGCTGGCCGCGTCCGTGGTCGACCTGCTCCAGGGAGCACCCGACCTGGTCGCCTACGGCGCGGCCGGCTCGGCGCTGGCCAGGGCCGCCGAGGCCGACGCGGAGCTGACGCAGGTGGCGGCCGCGACGGCGCGCACGGCCGGGCTCGGCTCCGGGCTGACCAGCCTGCTCGGCGGGATCGCCGTGGTCGGCGCGCTGGTGACCGGGATCCCGGCGGTGCGGTCCGGCCACATCGACGGCGTCCTGCTGGCCGTGCTGGCGCTCACCCCGCTGGCCGCGTTCGAGCTTGTCGTGGGGCTGCCCATGGCGGCGCAGACGCTGGAGCGGGTCCGGCAGTCGGCGGCCCGCGTGTTCGGCGTCCTCGACACCCCCGAGCCGGTCGTCGACCCGGTCGACCCGGCGCCGCTGCCGGACCGGGCGGTCGCCGGAGTGGCGACGGTGCGGGTGCGCGGGCTGACCGCCCGGTGGTCGGCCGAGGCGCGGCTGGCCCTCGAAGGAGTCGACCTGGACCTGGCACCGGGCCGCCGGGTCGCCGTGGTCGGGCCGAGCGGCTCCGGGAAGTCCACCCTGGCGGCCGTGCTGCTGCGGTTCCTGCCCTACGACAAGGGCTCGGTCACTTTGGGCGGGGCCGAGCTGTCCACGTTGGCCGGCGACGACGTCCGGACCGTGGTGGGGCTGGCCGCCCAGGACGCGCACCTGTTCGACAGCACGCTCGAGGAGAACCTGCGGCTGGCCCGACGCGACGCCAGTCCGGAGCAGCTGCGCACGGCGCTGGCGGAGGCCCGGCTGCTGGACTGGGTGGACACGCTGCCCGCGGGGCTGGACACCCGGGTCGGCGAGCACGGGGCGCGGCTGTCCGGCGGCCAACGACAGCGGCTCGGGGTGGCCAGGGCGCTGCTCGCCGACTTCCCGGTGCTGGTCCTCGACGAGCCCGGGGAACACCTCGACACGGCCACTGCCGACCAGCTGACGGCCGACCTGCTGGACGCGACCCGGGGCCGCAGCACGCTGGTGATCACCCACCGGCTCAGGGGCCTGGAGGCCGTCGACGAGATCGTCGTGCTCGACGGCGGACGGGTCCTGGAGCGCGGCACGCACGACGAGCTGCTGGCCCTGGGGCACCGGTACGCGCAATCGTGGACCGAGGAGCGGGCGCATGACCGCGACTGAGCCGGACGGGACGCCAGGAGGAGCGACACACGTGGTGATGGACCGGGTGAACCGCGGCCTGCTCGACGCCGTCGTCGCGGTGGCCAGCGGCCTGGACCTCGAGGCCGCCCTCGAGCGGATCGTGGCGACCGCGGCCGAGCTCGCGGGGGCGCGCTACGGCGCTCTCGGCGTCCTCGGTCCGGACCGGACCAGCCTGCGCGAGTTCGCGCACGTCGGGATGTCGCCCGAGGACGCCGCCACCATCGGGCACCTGCCGCGCGGGCGCGGGGTGCTGGGGCTGCTGCTGGTGGACGACCCGCAGCCGATGCTCGTCGACGACATCGGCGCGCACCCCGAGTCGTTCGGCTTCCCGCCGGGTCACCCGCCGATGCACTCGTTCCTCGGGGTACCGATCCGGGTGCGCGGCGCGGTCTTCGGCAACCTGTACCTCACCGAGAAGCAGGGCGCCGCCGCGTTCACCGACGAGGATCGCGAGGTGGTCGAGGCACTGGCGGTGGCGGCCGGGGTGGCCATCGAGAACGCCCGGCTGTACGAGACGGTGCGGCTTCGGGCCAGCTGGCTGCGGGCGTCCACCGAGATCACCGGGGCGGTGCTGTCCGGCGAGCCGCTGGAGGCGGTGCTCGAGCTGATCACGTCCCGGGCGCAGGAGGTGTCCGGCAGCGACCTGGTGCTGCTGGGCCGACCGGACGGCGAGGGCCAGCTGGTGTACCTGCAGGCCGCCGGGGAGGGCAGCGAGGCGCTGCGCGGGCTGTCGGTTCCCGAGGGGTACCTGGCCGCCGAGGTGCAGCGCACCGGGCGCAGCGTGGTGGTCGAGCAGCTGGACGACGGCCACTCGGTGACGCCGCCGGTGCGGCTGCCCTCGGCCGCGACGATGATGATGCCGCTCAAGGCCGGCGCCCACACCTCCGGCGTGCTGGTCTTCGGCAACCGGCACGGCGGGCGCCGGTTCACCGACGACGAGCTGGTGACCGCGCAGGCCTTCGCCGACCAGGCCGCGCTGGCGCTGGTCATGGCCGATGCACAGCGGGAGAAGGAGCGGCTGGTCGTCCTGGAGGACCGCGACCGGATTGCCCGGGACCTGCACGACCTGGTGATCCAGCGGCTGTTCGCGACCGGGATGGCGCTGCAGGCGGTGACCCGGCGACCGGGGATCCCGCCGGACGCCGCCGACCGGATCGGCCGGGCGGTGGACGAGCTGGACGAGACCATCGTCGAGGTCCGGCAGACCATCTTCGCCCTGCAGGAGTCGGGGCGCAGCGAGCCCAGCGGGCTGCGCGGGCGGATCCTGCGGGAATCGGCGTCCGCCATGGCCGTGCTCGGCTTCGAGCCCACCGTGCAGTTCTCCGGGCCGATCGACTCGGTGGTGCCCGAGCCGGTCACCGACCATCTGCTGGCCGCGCTGCGGGAGGCGCTGTCCAACGCCGGACGGCACGCCAACTGCTCGTGGGTGCGGATCGGGGTGTCGGTGGACGACGCCGACGTCGTGCTCACCGTGTCCGACAACGGGCGGGGGATCGGGGCCACCACCCGGCGCAGCGGGCTGGCCAACGTGGCCAGCCGGGCGGCCGAGCTGGGCGGCTACAGCAAGGTGGAGAGCGTCCGCGACGACGGCACCGGCACCCGCCTCACCTGGCGCGCCCCCGTCCGCTGACCGCCCGCCGGGACCGCCGGTCAGCGCTCGGGGTGGTCCTCGAGCCGGACGACGAAGGTGGCCGCCTGGGTGCGCCGCTCCATGCCGAGCTTGGCCAGGATGCTGGAGACGTAGTTCTTCACCGTCTTCTCGGCCAGGAACAGCCGCTCACCGATCTGCCGGTTGGTGAGTCCCTCCCCGATCAGCTCGAGGATCCGCCGCTCCTGCTCGGTCAGCGCGTCCAGCCGCTCGTCGTGCTTGTCCTTGCCGCGCAGCCGGTCCAGCACCCGGGCGGTGGCGTCCGGGTCGAGCAGCGACTTGCCGGCTGCCACGCTGCGGATCGCGTCCACCAGGTCGGTGCCGCGGATGTCCTTGAGCACGTAGCCGGACGCCCCCGCCATGATCGCGTCGAACAGCGCCTCGTCGTCGGCGTACGACGTGAGCATGAGGCAGCGGGTCTCCGGCACCAGCTCGCGGATCTCCCGGCAGACCTCCACTCCGGAGCCGTCGGGCAGCCGGACGTCGAGCACCGCGACCGTCGGCTTGACCAGCGGGATGCGGGTGAGCGCCTCCTGCGCGGTGGACGCCTCCCCCACCACGTCCAGGTCGCCCTCGAGCATGAGCAGCTCGTGCAGCCCCCGCCGGACGACCTCGTGGTCGTCGAGCAGGAAGACGCGGATCCGGTCGTCGGTGGGGGTGGTCATCGGGCCTCCGTCATACGGGCGAGTTGACGTGACTGTGCCACGAGTCGGCCCCGCGCGTCCCATACCGCGCCCTCCTCGTCGTACCAGCCGTCCTGAACCAGGGTGCTGTGGGTGCGGACCTGAAGCCAGCCGGACGCCGGCAGCGCCCGCAGGTGCCAGCTCAGCTCGACCGTCGGCGCCCATCCCGGAGCCGACAGGTGCCACACCGTCGGCGGTAGCGCGTCGACGGCCAGCAGGGCGATGAGCGGGTCCGCCTCGTCGCCGTCGCGCATCCGCAGCCAGGAGCGCATCTCCGGCTGCCCGGAGCGCTGGCCGGTGACCCAGCCCAGGCCGGCCGGGTCCAGCCGCAGGTCGACCTCGTCCAGGAGCGGCACCCGCCCGGTGGGCAGGTCGGCGACGGCGGCGACGCACCGTTCCACCGGGGGCATGGCCGGCGCCGCGACGTCGCCCGCCCACGACGGGTCGCTGGACTGGGTCAGCGCCGACGTGGTCACCACCGCGTCCAGCAGCAGCTGTCCGTCCTGGTCAAGGCTGGCCCGGTGGGTGGCCGTCGTCCGCCCCGAGCGCAGGCTTGTCAGCCGGATGTCGGCCGCCGTGCAGGCGGGCGGTCGCAGGAAGTGCGCGGTGACGGCCACCGGGTGCGGGTGCGGCGACTGCGTGAGGACGGCCCGGGCCAGCGCCGCCAGCAGGTAGCCGCCGTTGGGGTGCCGGCCGACGGTGTACCGCTCGTCGACGTCGACCCGCGCGCCGCCGTCCACCGGGTGCACGGCGGTGGCGTCGGTGAAGGAGGTCACCCGGTGACGCTATCCGGCGCCCACCCGCGCCGCTCACCGCAGTCTCAGCACCGGGATCCCGTCGATGCGGGCCCCCGGCTGGTAGCGATCGGCCAGCAGGGCGGCGATCCCTCCGCTCGGGTCGATGTCGTCCGGCTGCTGGTACACCACCACCCACTGCGGTGCGTCGGCCGACCCCAGCCAAGCGCGCAGCCGCGCCACTTCACCGGGGATCGTCTCGATGTTGGCCCGCCACAGGTAGCGGTAGTCGGTGTCACGGCCGCTCAGGTAGTACACGTCGGCCGAGGAGACGAAGGCGTAGACCCGATCGCTGGGCGCGGCGTGGTCGCGCAGCCACGGGGCGATCTGCCGGTTGGCCAGCAGCCGGTCGTCCGGCATGGCGAAGCGGTCGCGGTGGTCCGGGGTCAGCAGGGCGATCGCCAGCACGGTCACCAGGGACGGGACGACGACGACGGCCACCGCGGCCCTCACCCTGGACGGCGACAGCGCCACCACGCCCAGGGTGGCGAGCAGCACCAGCGGCGGCAGCAGCTGGACGTAGTAGTGCGGGAAGAAGAACTGGCCGCCCAGGAACCCTACGGCCGCGGCCCCGAGCCACACCAGGGGCACCACCTCGCGGCGGCGCCAGCAGACGACGCCGCCCCAGGCCGCGACGACCGCCAGCGGCACCAGCCACGGTCCGTCGGTCAGCAACGACCCGCCCAGCCGGCCGACCCGGGTGAGCACGCTGCCGGTGTCGCCGGCCGACAGCCGGTACCCGACCACGGCCGACCACCACAGCGACCACGAGGTCAGCGCCGCGTCGAGCAGTGCGGCCCCCAGCGGGACGGCGGCCCCGACGCCGGCGACGCGCAGCGCCCGCCAGCGCCGCCCCGGCCCGGACGCGGCCGCGACCACGGCCACCACGACCAGGCCGTCGAAGCCGGACTGCTTCATCAGCATCGCGGTCCCACCGAACGCACCCGCCAGGGCGAGCAGCCACCACGAGCGCGACCCGCGGGCCCGCCAGGCCAGCGCCAGCGCCACCGCCGGGGCCGCGAACGCCGCCGCCACCAGCTCACCGTTGAGCAGGAAGCCCTGCAGCCGGGGGGCCACGAGTACGGCCGCGGCCAGCCCGGCTGCGACCACGCCGGCGGCCCGGCCGCGCATCGCCCACGCCGCGCCGGCCACCGCCACGGTGACCGCGACGCCGGCCAGCATCGCGGCCACCCGGATCGCCCCCGGCCAGGTCGAGACCGCGACGACCGCCCGGTACACCAGCATCAGGCCCTGCGGCCGGTCCACCCAGACGTCGCCGTACAGCCGGCCGCCGGCCGCCCAGCGCTGGGCCAGGTAGGCGTAGCCGCCCTCGTCGGCGTCCAGCGGCACGCCGAGGAACGGCAGCCGCAGCAGCGCCCCGGCCACGGCCAGCCCGACGACCGCCAGCGCGGCTCGGACGTCGGCTCGGTGCACCTGAGGGACGGTAGTCGCCGCCCGACGGCACCCACTCCGCCCCTACCGGTAACGGGACGACACCGGAGTGGGTACCGTCCTGCTGAGGCACCAACCAGGCCCCCACCCCGGGCCGCCCAGGTTCGGCCGCCGTCGAGCCGGAGAACCCCGGTCCCGACGCCCGGCGAGACGTCAGCGAGGAGCGCAGCGTGGAGATCCCAGCCCCCCAGCTCGTCCAGCTGCTCACCCCGGAGGGTGAGCGGGTGCACCACCCGGACTACGACGTCGATCTCACTGACGACGAGTACCGCAGCCTGTACGGCGACCTGGTGCTCGTGCGCCGGATCGACGTCGAGGCCACCGCCCTGCAGCGCCAGGGCGAGCTCGGCCTGTGGGCGTCGCTCCTGGGTCAGGAGGCCGCCCAGGTCGGGTCCGGCCGGGCCCTCGCCGCGCGCGACTTCGCGTTCCCCACCTACCGTGAGCACGGGGTGGCCTACACCCGCGGCGTCGACCCGCTCAAGCTGCTCGCCCTGTTCCGCGGGGTGTCCAACGGCGGCTGGGACCCCAACGAGAAGAACTTCGCGCTCTACACGATCGTCATCGGCAACCAGACCCTGCACGCCGTCGGCTACGCCATGGGCATGGTCAAGGACGGAGACGAGTCGGCGGTCATCGCCTACTTCGGGGACGGCGCCTCCAGCCAGGGCGATGTCAACGAGTCGTTCATCTTCGCGTCGGTGTTCAACGCGCCCGTCGTGTTCTTCTGCCAGAACAACCAGTGGGCCATCTCCGAGCCGCTGGAGAAGCAGACCCGCATCCCGCTGTACCGCCGGGCGGCCGGCTTCGGCTTCCCCGGCGTCCGGGTCGACGGCAACGACGTGCTCGCCGTCCTCGCGGTCACCCGCAAGCACCTCGCCGACGCCCGCGAGGGCCAGGGGCCCAGCCTGATCGAGGCGTTCACCTACCGCATGGGCGCGCACACCACCTCGGACGACCCGACCCGCTACCGGCTGGCCAGCGACCTGGAGGCCTGGAAGCTCAAGGACCCGATCGAGCGGCTGCGCTCGTTCTTGTGGCGCCAGCAGCTGGTCGACCAGTCCTTCTTCGACGCGCTGGACGCCGAGGCCGAGCAGCTCGCCGTGCACCTGCGCAGCGGCTGCCGGTCGATGCCGGACCCGCAGCCGGCCGAGATGTTCGACCAGGTGTACGCCGAGCCGCACCCGTTGGTGGAGCAGGAGAGCCGTGAGCTGGCCAGCTACCTCGCCTCGTTCGAGGGGAGACACTGACATGGCGGAGAAGGTCACCATGGCCAAGGCGCTCACCAGGGGCCTGCGCAAGGCGATGGAGGACGACCCCAAGGTCCTGATCATGGGCGAGGACGTCGGCAAGCTGGGCGGCGTCTTCCGGGTCACCGACGGGCTGCAGAAGGACTTCGGCGAGCACCGGGTCATCGACACCCCGCTGGCTGAGAGCGGGATCATGGGCACCGCCATCGGCCTGGCCATGCGTGGCTACCGGCCGGTCGTCGAGATCCAGTTCGACGGGTTCGTATTTCCCGCCTTCGACCAGATCGTCAGCCAACTGGCCAAGATGCACGCCCGGTCGCGCGGCGAGGTGCCGCTGCCGGTCGTCGTCCGCATCCCGTTCGGCGGCGGGATCGGTGCGGTCGAGCACCACAGCGAGAGCCCGGAGGCCTACTTCGCGCACACCGCCGGCCTGCGCGTGGTGTCGCCGTCCAACCCGGTGGACGCCTACTGGATGGTGCAGCAGGCGATCGCCTGCACCGACCCGATCATCTTCTTCGAGCCCAAGCGCCGCTACTGGGACAAGGCCGACCTGGACGTCGCCGCGGGGCCGCCGATGGAGCTGTTCCGGTCCCGGGTGGCGCGGCCCGGCACCGACCTCACGCTGGCCTGCTACGGCCCGATGGTGCGCACCTGCCTGGACGCCGCCACCGCCGCCGAGGCCGACGGCCGCGACCTGGAGGTCGTGGACCTGCGCACGCTGTCGCCGCTGGACGTGGACACCCTGGCCGAGTCGGTGGAGCGGACCGGCCGGTTGGTCGTCGTCCACGAGGCCCCGGTGTTCCTGGGGCTCGGGGCCGAGATCGCCGCGCGGATCAGCGAGCGCTGCTTCTACGCGCTGGAGGCACCGGTGCTGCGAGTCGGTGGTTACCACACGCCGTACCCGCCGTCCCGCCTGGAGGACCACTACCTGCCGGACCTCGACCGCGTCCTGGACGCCGTCGACCGCGCCTTGGAGCACTGATGGGACAGCTGGAGCAGTTCCGCCTGCCCGACGTCGGCGAGGGGCTCGCCGACGGCGAGATCCTGCAGTGGTTCGTCCAGCCGGGCGAGCACGTGTCGGTGAACCAGACGATCGTCGAGATCGAGACCGCCAAGGCCGCCGTCGAGCTGCCCTGCCCCTACGAGGGGGTGGTGGTCGCGCTGCTGGCCAACGAGGGCGAGACGGTCGACGTCGGCACGCCGATCATCACGATCGACACCGCGCCCGGTGAGAGCGCCGAGGGCGCGACGGCGGCTGGGACGACGACGGTGCAGCCCGAGGGTGAGCACCACGCGGTGCTCGTCGGGTACGGCGTCAAGGAGACGTTCGGGACGGCCCGGCGTCCGCGTCGTCTTGGGGGTGGCTCGACCCGGCCGAAGCCGCCGACCCGCCTGGGTGGGATGGAGGTCGGCCGCGCCGTCGAGCGGGCGCTGAGCCATCAGGCGGACGCGGAGCCGGTGCCGGCACCCTCCGGCCCGGTGCGGACCAAGCCGCTCGTGCGCCGGCTGGCCAAGGACCTCGGTGTCGACCTCAGCACCGTGGTCCCGACCGGACCGCACGACACGATCACCCGGGCCGACGTCGAGGCGGCGGCCACGCAGCCCCCCTCGGCGGCCGGCCGGCCGTCGCTGCGGCCGGTCGCCGCCGGCCCCCGGGAGCGGCGCGAGCCGATCAAGGGGGTGCGCCGGCACATGGCCGAGGCCATGGTCGCCTCGGCGTTCACCGCGCCGCACGTCACCGAGTGGGTGCAGGTCGACGCCACCAGGACCATGAAGCTGGTGTCCCGGCTGCGGGCGACCCCTGCGTTCAAGGACACGCGGGTCACCCCGCTGACCCTGTTCGCCCGGGCGGCGCTGCTCGCGGCCCGGCGGCACCCGGGCATCAACGCGGTCTGGGACGGCGACGCTGGCGAGATCGTCTACAAGGACTACGTGAACCTGGGGATCGCGGCGGCCACTCCCCGGGGCCTGCTGGTGCCGAACATCAAGGACGCCGACCGGCTGTCGCTGCCCGAGCTGGCCCGCGCGCTGACCGACCTCGTGGACACTGCCAAGGCGGGCAAGACCGCGCCGGCCGAGCTCTCCGGTGGGACCTTCACGATCACCAACATCGGCGTGTTCGGGATCGACGGCGGCACGCCGATCATCAACCCTGGGGAGTCGGCCATCCTCGCGGTCGGAGCGGTGACCCAGCGGCCCTGGGTGCACAAGGGCAAGGTCCGGCCGCGTTGGGTGGTCGAGCTGGCCGTGTCCTTCGACCACCGGCTGATCGACGGTGAGCTCGGCTCCCGGTTCCTGGCCGACATCGCCGCTCTCGTGGAGGACCCTGCGGTGGCCGTCACCTGGGTCTGACCGACCCACCCCCGGCAGGGGTGGGTCAGGGGGTGATGGCCATGGCCGCCAGGACGCGTTCGGCCAGTCCGGCGTCGCCCTCGACCTCGACGGTGCACGCCGCGGGGAGACGCCGGCCGCAGGCCAGCATGACGAAGTCCTCCCAGCCGAGCCGGATCAGCACGGTGGGGCCGGGGGCCTCGGGGTCGTCGCTGACCGCCTGGCCGCTGCGGCTCATGGCCACCCCGGCGTGGAGGGACAGCGGGCCCTCGACGTCCCAGACCACACGGGTGCCCGGCTCGGGTCGGACCCGACTGCCGATCACCATCGGGAGCGCAGCGAGGATCTGCCGCCGGGCCGCCCGGGCGCCGGTCGAGTCGAGGTTGCCGGGCCGCGCGGTCGCGCGGCGGATGTCCTGCTCGTGGGCCCAGATGTCGAACGGCCGGATCGCCAGCATCCGGTCGACGTCGCGGAAGTAGCCGGTCGCGGCCGCATCCTCCGCGCGGGCCTGGCCCTGTTCGAGGGCCCGGATCCGCTCGGCGACGACCTCCCGGAGCTCGGCCAGCAGCTGCTCGGGGGTGGCGGCGCGCCGCACGTCGACGGCCACCTCCATGAACCGCCCGAGGTGGTCGCGCACGTGCGGGAGCCGGTCCCAGTCCGGCAGGTGGTCGGGCAGCGGGCGCCCGAGCAGGTCGGACTCCAATCCGATCACGTGGCTGACGTTGTCCTGCACGGTCCACCCGGGCAGGTCGGTCGGCAGCGCCCAGTCCTCGGCGCGCAGCTCGCCGATCAAGGCGACGAAGTCCCGCAGGGCGTCCCGGTACCCGTCGTACCCTGTCGCCTGGGCGTCGTCCGGCCCCGTCACGGGGGTGACGCTAGCGGGCCGGCGCGGGGCTGGGTAGCCGGTTCGTCAGCTTGTGGTCAGGGGTTGTCCGGCCGCGTTCCAGGCGAGGACGCCGCCAGCGAGGTCGAAGATCCGCTGGAAGCCCTCCTGTTCCATCACCTGGACGGCCTGGCCGCTGCGGTTGCCGCTGTGGCAGTAGACGAGCACCGGCTTGGCCGGGTCGAGCTGCTTGACCTGGGTGGCGAAGTCGGTGCCCTCCCAGTTGACGTTCACCGCGCCGGTGATGTGGCCGGTTGCGAACTCCTCGGGGGTGCGCACGTCGAGGACGGTGACGCCCTGCTTCACGAGGGAGTCGGCGGTGGCCGGGTCCACTTTGGTGATCGCCTGCGTCTCCTGGACCGGAGTGGCGGCCGTGCTGCTGCTCGTCGAGCTGCTGCAGGCGGCCAGCGGGCCGAGCAGCGCGAGCGAGAGGGCGGCCCCGGAGGCAGTCATGGCGGCGCGACGGGAGAGTCTCATGACCTCACTCTATACCCCCGGGGGTATCCCTTCGAACGGTCACCCCTCGCCCCCGTGACCGCCCGCCCGCCGCCCATGGTCAACCGAGGCGTCGGTGGGAGGATCGGGTCATGCGCGTGCACCTGTGCCAGCTGGCGCCGTCCTACGAGCGACCGACCCACGACCTGCGCGGCGACGTGGACTCGCTGCTCCGGGCCCAGGCGGGGGCCGACCTGGTGGTGCTGCCCGAGCTGTGGCCGCAGGGTGGGTTCACCTACCAGCGGTGGGCCGCCGAGGCGGAGCCGGTCGACGGCCCCACCCTCGCGATGGCCTCGGCAGCGGCCCGCGCGATCGGCGCGCACGTGCACGCCGGCTCCATCGTCGAGCGGGACGCCGAGGGACGGCTGTACAACACCGCTCTGCTGGTGGGGCCGGACGGCGCCCTGCTGGCGACCTACCGGAAGATCCACCTGTTCGGGTTCAGCGCGGGCGAGCCGGCGCTCATGACCGCCGGGACCGACCTGGTCGTGGCGGACATCGGCGGCCTCGCGGTCGGCCTCGCGACCTGCTACGACCTGCGCTTCCCGGAGATGTTCCGCGCGCTGCTGGACCGCGGGGCGCAGGCCTTCGTGGTCCCTGCGGCCTGGCCGGCGCTGCGGGTCGCGCACTGGCGGCTGCTCGCGCAGGCCCGAGCCGTGGAGGAGCAGGCGTACGTCGTGGCGACCAACACCGCGGGGGTGCAGGCCGGGCTGGCCATGGGCGGCGGCTCGGTGGTCGTCGACCCGTGGGGCGTCGTGGTGGCGGAGGCCGGCCAGGACGAGCAGGTCCTGGTCGCCGACCTCAACCCGGCGCTGGTCACCAAGACCCGCTCGGAGTTCCCAGTGCTGGCCGACCGGCAGCTCTGACCGAAAAGCCATTTGGCCGGGGGCCGACGGGTCAGCGAGCCGCCGCCAGGGCGTCCAGCGCGGCCACCGTGCGCAGGGTCAGGGCGCTCCGCACCGTCGCCGGCAGCTCGAGGGTCACCGCCGTCGTCCCACCGAGGCGCTGCATGTGCCAGGTCGTCAGGTTGCCGCCGGAGGCCCCGAGGCTGCGCACCGTCAGACCCGTCTGCCGACCGAGCAGCACCGCCACCGACCGGTCACCGCCGGAGTAGTCCACCAGCCCGAACGGCTGGTGCAGGATCACCGTGGTCCGCGGCTTGATCCTGGCCAGGAACGCCACGAGCGCCTTGGTCTCCGGCTCGCTGCCCGCAGTAGGTCCCGAGTAGGTCGTCGTACCCGCCCCGCGGCGGCGCCAGTCGGTGCTGGGGAAGTTCCGGTTGAGGTCCACGCCGCGCGCGTTGGTGCGCCGGTTGGCGGCGTAGCCGTCCGGGTTCATGGTGGTGATCACCCACAGCTGCACGCCCGGCGGCACCGGCCGGGACATCAGCGTCCAGGCGACCGCCACGCCGACCCGCTCGTTGCCATGCATCTGGCCGATGACGACCATCTTCCGGGTTGCCGTCACCGGGCCGAGCCGGTAGGCGTAGATGCCACGCCCCTGGGCGCTGGTGCCGATCCGCTCGTACGGCGGCGTCGCGGCCCGGGCCGGGCCCGCCGGGATGCCGAGCAGGCCCACGACCAGCATCAGCAGGGCGCCCCACAGCGGCAGCTGGATCCGTCGTGCTCGACGCATGGCCTCACCCCGGGAACGGTCGGACGACGGTCGGCAGCGGGGCGCCATGGACCCACAGCGACGCCGTACGGATGGACGGTCGGACCGCCTCCACGATGCGGTCGTTCCCAAGGTAGAGGGCCAGGTGGCCGAAGTCGCTCCCCCAGAGCACCAGGTCACCCGCCCGGCGCTGCCCGAGCGGTACGTGCAGCAGCGCCGACGACCGGTAGATCGCCTCGGCTGTGTTGAAGGTGGCCTGGATGTGCAGGTCGGTGCTGACCCCGGGGACGACCCGACCGCCGGCGTACATCGCCTGCAGCGCCAGCCCTGAGCAGTCGTAGCCGATCGGCCCGGCGCCGCCCCAGATGTAGGGCACGCCCAGCCGGCTGACTGCGTAGCCCAGCATGGCCGCGGACCGGGCCGCGGCGGTCCCGCTCGGGCCGAGGGTCGGCTGGGCGGTGTACCGGTCGATGCAGAACGGCTGGCCGGTCCGCAACGCCGTCCAGGTGCGCTCGTCGACCCGCCCGGTCACCGGCAGGCCGTGCGCCGCCTGGAAGCCGCGGACGGCGGACGCGGTGGCCGCGTCGTACCGGTCGAGGTGACCCACCAGGCCGAGCGCCTGCTGCACCAGGTACACCTTCACGCCGACGATCTCCGGCCCCACGGTGACGCAGCCGACGGGCAGCGGCACCAGGGTGACGTACGGCGAGACGGCGGTCGGCGTGCTCGACGTGCTGGCGCTCGGGGTGGGCGACGCGCTCCGCTGGGTGGAGTCGGAGCCGCCGCCGCTGCAGGCGGCCAGCAGCACGGCGGCGCCGCACGACACCACGACCCACCCGCCGGGCCCACGCAACCCCCGGCCGGCCACGGCTCCATGGTCGGCGCTGAAGGACCGCACGCGCCAGGGCCCTTCGGCGGGACGGCCCGGGCTGGGCCAAGATGGGGCGGTGGTCCGACTGCGCGCACCCGAGCTGACCGGCCGGGCCTGGCTGAACACCGGCGACCGCTCCTACACGCTCGCGGACCTGCGCGGGCGCGTCGTCCTCCTCGATTTCTGGACCTTCTGCTGCATCAACTGCCTGCACGTGCTGGACGAGCTGCGGCCGTTGGAGGAGAAGTACGGCGACGTCCTGGTCGTCGTCGGCGTCCACTCGCCGAAGTTCGTCCACGAGGCGGACCCGGCGGCGCTCGCGGCCGCTGTGGAGCGGTACGGCGTCCGTCATCCGGTCCTCGACGACCCGGAGCTGCAGACCTGGAGCGCCTACGCGGTGCGGGCCTGGCCGACCCTGGCCGTCGTCGACCCGGAGGGCTACCTGGTCGCACAGCTGTCCGGGGAGGGGCACGGCCACAGCCTGGACAGCTTGGTCGCCGAGCTGGTCGCCGAGCACGCGGCCAAGGGCACCCTGCGCCGCGGGGACGCGCCGTACCAGCCGCCGGCGCCCGAGCCGACCACCCTACGGTTCCCGGCCAAGGCGGTCCGGCTGCCCACCGGGAACCTGCTGGTCGCGGACGCCGGCCACCACAGCCTGGCCGAGCTGGCTCCCGACGGCGAGACGCTGGTGCGCCGGATCGGCTCCGGGCGGCGCGGGCTGGTGGACGGCGCGGCGAGCGAGGCGCGGTTCACCGAGCCGAACGGGCTGTGCCTGCTGCCCCCGGACGTCGCCGGCGCAGCCGGCTACGACCTCGTGGTGGCGGACACGGTCAACCACGCCCTGCGCGGGGTGCGGCTGGACGACGGGAGCGTGACGACGGTCGCCGGCACCGGCGCGCAGTGGATGCAGGGCGACGGCACGCAGGCGCTGTCCAGCCCGTGGGACGTCGCCTGGTTCGACGGGGTCGTGGCCGTGGCGATGGCGGGCATCCACCAGCTGTGGCGGTTCGACCCGCGCAGCGGCGCGGTCGAGGTGCTGGCCGGGACGACGAACGAGGGCCTGCGCGACGGGCCGCCCGAGGAGGCGTGGTTCGCCCAGACGTCGGGGCTGGCCGTCGACGGCGACCGGCTATGGCTCGTCGACAGCGAGACCTCGTCGTTGCGGTCCCTGGCGCACGGTGCGGTGGCCAGCCATGTCGGCCGCGGGCTGTTCGACTTCGGGCACGTCGACGGGCCGGCCAGTGCGGCCCTGCTGCAGCATCCGCTGGGCGTCACCGGGCTACCCGACGGCAGCGTGGCGGTCTGCGACACCTACAACGGGTCGGTACGCCGGTACGACCCGGTGACGGCGCAGGTCACCACCCTGGTCACCGGCCTGCGGGAACCGAGCGGAGCGCTCGTCGTCGAGGGCGACCTGCTCGTGGTGGAGTCGGCGGCGCACCGGCTGACCCGGGTACGGCTGCCCGACGAGACGCTGCGGGTCCCGGCGTCGGCGTTTCGCACGCAGCGCCCGGCCACGGACCTGGCGGCCGGTCTGTTCGACCTGGCGGTGCTCTTCGAGCCGCCGTCCGGGCAGAAGCTGGACGAGCGCTACGGCCCGTCGACCCGGCTGCTGGTCTCGGCGACCCCATCCCAGCTGCTCGCGGACGGGGCCGGCAGCGGCACCGACCTGAGTCGGACGCTCGTCCTGTCGGACGACGTCAGCGAGGGGGTGCTGCACGTGGCGGCGTTCGCTGCGTCCTGTGACGAGGGCGCCGAGTTCCCGGCCTGCCACGTGCACCAGCAGGACTGGGGGATCCCGGTCCGGGTGGTGCCCGGCGGCGCGGTCAAGCTGCAGCTGTTCCTACGCGGGACGCCGGGCGGTGCCTGACACGTGCGGGGCGGTCGGGTCCAGGAAGCCGAGCCCGCCCGAGCCGAGCCGGTGCCGCTCCTCGACCACGAACCCGGCGTCGGAGAGCGTGCCCATCGTGTCCCGGCTCAGCCGGCAGCCGCCGGCCACGTGCGGCCACAGCACGGCGTCCAGGCCACGCTGCACCCGCCTGCGGGCGGGGGAGTCGCTGCTGACGTGCTCGAGGAACACCAGCAGCCCGCCCGGTCGCAGCACCCGCAGCAGCTCGGCGGCGGCCTGGACGGGTTCCTCGACCGAGCACAGCACGAGGGAGGCGACGGCCGCGTCGAAGGACGCGTCCGGGAAGGGCAGCGCCTCCGCGACGCCGTCGACGACGTCAACCGGCACCGCCGCCAGGCTGGCGGCCGCCCGTGCCAGGTCGCGCAGGTGGTCCTCGGGCTCCACCGCGACCACCTCGCTCACCCCGGCGGGGTAGTGCGCGAAGTTCAGCCCGTTCCCGGCTCCCACCTCGACCACGCGGCCGCTGGTCGGGGCCAGCATGCGCTGCCGCTGCTCGGCGAACCCGTGCCGGTCCATGCTGCGGGACAGCGGCGGGTACAGCCGCGCGAACATCGGGTGCCGGACGTGGCTCACCGTTGCCGCCCTCCCCTTGGAACCAGCGGTGGAGTCAGCCGACCCAGACGGTCTTGAGGTTGCAGAACTCCCGGATGCCATGGGCGGAGAGCTCGCGTCCGTAGCCGGAGCGCTTGATCCCGCCGAACGGCAGCTCGGGGTAGGACGTCGTCATGCCGTTGACGAAGACAGCGCCGGCCTCGAGGCCGTTGATGAGCCGCTCCTGCTCGGCCGGGTCGTTCGTCCAGGCGTTGGACCCCAGCCCGAAGGCCGTTGAGTTGGCTACCTCGATGGCCTCGTCGATGTCGGCCACCCGGTACAGCCCGGCCACCGGACCGAACGTCTCCTCGGCGTACATCCGCATGTCCGGCTTGAGTCCGGCGACCGCGGTGGGCGCGTAGAACCAGCCGGCGCTGCCGACCCGCTCACCGCCGCACAGGATCTCGGCGCCCTTGGTACGGGCGTCCTCGACCAGCTCGACGATGTCGGTGAGGCCGGACTCGGTGGCCAGCGGGCCGACGTCGGTCGCGTCGTCCATCGGGTCGCCGACGACGAGGGCGCTCATCTGCTCGACGTACTTCGCCACGAACGTGTCGTAGACGTCGGTGTGCACGATGAACCGCTTGGCCGCGATGCACGACTGCCCGTTGTTCTGGCAGCGCGCCACGATCGCCGTGGAGACGGCCTTGTCGATGTCGGCCGACGCCATGACGACGAAGGCGTCCGAGCCGCCGAGCTCGAGCACGGTCTTCTTGATCTCGTTGCCGCAGATGGCGGCCACCGACTGCCCCGCCGGCTCCGAGCCGGTGAGCGTGGCGGCCTTGACCCGCGGGTCGCGCAGCACCCGCTCGACGCCCCGCGAGCCGATCAGCAGGGTCTGGAACGCCCCCTCGGGGAACCCGGCCCGGCGGTACAGGTCGTGCAGGTACATCGCGGTCTGCGGCACGTTCGACGCGTGCTTGAGCAGGCCGACGTTGCCGGCCATCAAGGCCGGCGCGGCGAACCGGACGACCTGCCACATCGGGAAGTTCCAGGGCATGACCGCGAGCACGATGCCGAGTGGCTGGTAGCGGGTGTAGGCGCGCAGCGCGCCCACCGCGGCGGCGTCGGCCGGCTCGTCGGCCAGATAGCCCTCGGCCCGGTCGGCGTAGAAGCGCATCGCCTTCGCGCACTTGGCGGCCTCGGCCCGCGCCGACCGCAGCGTCTTGCCCATCTCGGTGGTCATGATCCGGGCGAGCGACTCGTTGTCGGCGTCCACCAGGTCGGCGGCGGCGCGCATCCAGGCGGCGCGCTGCTCGAACGTGGTGCCGCGCAGCTCGCGGAACGCCGCGTCGGCGCGGGCGATCGCCGCACCGACCTCGTCGGGGGTCTGCGGCTGGAATGTCTGGACAGTCTCACCAGTGGCCGGATTCACGGTCGCGATCGCCATAGAGCATCCCTTCGGGTTGTCACGTCAGGCCCATCCTGCCCCTCCGACCGGCCTCGTCGCCCACCGGGGACCAGAACCGGGGACTCCGCGGCTCAGGCCTCCAGCAGCGCCGCGCCGAGGTAGCTGCCCTCGGTGACGCCCGGCGGGCAGGCGAAGATCGCCGACCCGACGGCGCGGCTGAACGCGTTGAGCCGGTCACCCATGTCGATGCGGGACTGGACGGGCAAGAACCCCTTGCGGGGGTCCGCCTGCCAGGCCAGGAACAGCAAGCCGGCGTCCCGGCTGCCGTCGTCCGGCGCGCCGTCGTCGTAGCTGAAGCCGCGGCGGAAGATCCGGGCCCCGCGGGTCGAGGTCGGGTGGGACAGGCGCACGTGCGCCGTCGCCGGGATGACCAGCGAGCCGTCCGGGTTCGGGGCGGAGAAGTCGGGCTGGTCCCTCTCGGCGCCGCCGGTCAGCGGGGCGCCGGTGTCCTTGGTCCGGCCGATGACCCGTTCCTGCTGCTCCCGGTTGAGCTGCTCCCAGGTGTCCAGGAACATCCGGATCCCCCCGGTTCCGACCCCGGGCTCGGCCCGCTCCGCGCCGGTGCTCAGCTGGCGGTGGCCAGCTGGTAGACGCCGCCGGCCAGCGTGGTGGCCCAGATCTCACCGCCCTGGTCGGTACCGAACGAGGTCACCCCCGGCAGCTTGCCGGCCACCGTGGCCGCTCCGCCGGTCGACGGACGGGTCCACAGGGTGCCGGTGACGTAGTCGCCGAGGATGTACCGGGCGGCGAAGGTCGCAGCGAACCGGCTGCCGCGGTACACGACGCCGCCGATCAGCGCCTCGGCCTGCGGGTGCGGGACGACGACGACGGGCGGGACGTACCGCGCGGTGGCCGAGCAGCGGGCCGCGTTGTAGACGGAGGTGCCCTCGCGGCAGGACCAGCCGAAGTTCAGCCCCTTCATGGACGGCACCGCGGCGTCGATCTCCTCGGCCCGGTCCTGGCCCACGTCGCCGATCCACATCGTCCCGGTGACCGGGTCGATGCTGAACCGCCACGGGTTGCGCAGGCCGTAGTGCCAGATCTCCTGGCGAGCCCCGGCCCGCCCGACGAAGGGGTTGTCCGGCGGGATGCAGTAGTAGGGGTGGGGGGCGCAGCCCTGGGTCACGTTGAGTCGCAGGATCTTGCCGCTGAGCGAGGCGAGGCTCTGCGCGTGGGCGAACGGGTCGCCCGCGCCACCGCCGTCCCCGGTGGATACGTAGAGGCGACTATCCGGGCCGAACACCAGCATGCCCGCGTTGTGGTTGCGGTAGGTCGGGTGCGGGACGGTCAGCACGATCTGCTCCAGCCGCGGGCTGACCGCCGGGGTCGTGAAGGACGGCAGCCGGAACCGGGACACCCGCAGCGCTCCGGTGCTGTCGGTGTAGGAGACGAACACGATCGGGACGGTGCGGAAGCCGGGGTGGAAGGTGAGCCCGAGCAGGCCCTGCTCGCCGCCGGTGCTGTTCACCCGGGAGCGCAGGTCCAGGTACAACCGGGCCGGCTGGCCGGGCACCCAGGAGAAGATGCGGCCGACCCGGTCGACGACGAACAACCGTCCGGTGCCGTCCGTCGCCGACGTCACGAGCACGGCCTGGCCGAAGCCCCGGCCGCGCAGGCTGAACGTCACCCCGGTGGCCACGCTGACCAGCGAGCCGGGTCGCGCGGCCGTGACGGCTGGTGCCGCGGAGGCGGAAGTGACTGGGGCGCCCAGGGCGGCGGCGCTGAGCCCGAGGGCCAGCAGGCCGATCGCGAGGCGACGGCCCATGGCAGCCCTCCGAACGTCAGGAACGGTCGTCGTGGAGGCTACGCCCGACGGCGTGCGTCCCGCGCCGGGTGCGGATCGGCAGGCGGGGCAGCACCAGTCCCGCCGCGCCGACCGCGAACAGGAACGTGCTTACGAGGGTCAGGTCGAGCCCGGGCACCGTGGCCGGAGCGGCGACGTGCAGAAGCGCCCCGATGATGACGAGGAGCAGGCTGGCAACGACACCCACGGACGACCTCCCTGCGGAACCGGCCGGGCCGGAGGGCGGCCCGACGACCGCCCGGCTATCTGCCCACAGCGCGGCCCGGTCAAACGTCACCGGGCCGGCTCCACCCCCAGTGAGAGCCGGCCCGGTGCGGTCGTGACCTAGAAGGCCTCCTCCGGGAGGTCCATCAGCGCGTTGTCCGTCGCCTCGGCGATGGCCCGCTGCGCGCTGAGCTGAGGCAGCACCTGCCGGACGAAGAACTGGGCCGCGGCGACCTTGCCTTCGTAGAAGGCCCGGTCGCGGTCGGACGGCGCGCCGGCCAGCGCCGTGATGGCGACGTCTGCCTGCCGCATGAGCAGCCAGGCCACCACCAGGTCGCCGAGCGAGTACAGCAGCCGGGTGGTGTTCTGCCCGACCTTGTAGATGTTGCGCGCGTCCTCCTGCGAGGAGGTCAGCTGGCCGACCATCGTCCCGACCATGCCCTGCACGTCCTCCAGGCCCTTGCCCAGCAGCTCCCGCTCGTGGGCCAGCCGGCCGTTCCCGGCGTCGCCCTTGGCGAGCTCCTGCACGTCGGTGAGCAGCCGGGTCAGCGCCTGGCCCTTGTCCCGCACGATCTTGCGGAAGAACAGGTCCTGGCCCTGGATCGCGGTGGTTCCCTCGTACAGGGTGTCGATCTTGGCGTCGCGGATGTACTGCTCGATCGGGTAGTCCTG
>DATCDE010000028.1 GCA_036510875.1 Actinomycetes bacterium | reverse complement strand
CGTCTACGCGGCGAGTGATCGAGCGGGGGTGCCCGCGGTGCGGTCGCTGCTGCGCCTGGCTGGTGCTGTCTCGGGCTTGGATGGCGGACGGTCAGGGGGGTCAGGCCGCTTTCGGTGGTACCTGGATGTTGTCGAACATATCTTCGCTAGACTGCACGAGCCCCCGAACCAAAGGCAGGAACGATGCCCACACTGATACGTGGCGAGGTCCGCGCAATGATGGCGGCAGTCTTGGCTAAGCAGGGGAAGGGGCTTCCCTCAGGCGAGGACGCCGAGCTCCAGGACATCGGCTTCCGCTCACTCGACTTCTCCGAACTCGCGCTCCGCGTCGAGGACGAAGTCGGCGAGGAACTGAACTTCGACGCCCCCGGCCTCCGCCAGATCCACACCGTCGGCGACGTCCTCGACTTTATCGAGATCCTCCTCTCCGAATGAGCCTGCCCGCCGGTGCTTGCAACCGCCTCGTGGCGGGATCGTTCGAGGGAACGTGGGCCGATCTTGCGCCCGTGGCTGCCCCCGACGCCTCGGCCTTCTTCGGCGCCTCCCATGCGGATGCCCTTCGCGTCGTCTGGACCCACGCGACCTCCAGGCTCCGCGAGAGCCTTATCGGGTCCGCCGGCCGCGCGGACGCGTCCCTCGTCGACGAACTGCTGCGTACAGGCCTGGCTGTGGTCCACGTTGACAGGGGCTCCTTGAGCGTCTCACCAACCCCCATGCCTCGCCAGGCCGTCCCAGGTCGCCTCTGGCTGCTCACGTCCGGTTCCACCGGACGTCCCAAACGCGTCGCGCACACGCTGGAGTCCCTCACCACCGTCCACGGCCGCCAACCTGCCCGCACCTGGCTCTGCCCCTACACCCCCGGCGCCTACGCCTGGTGGCAGATAGTCACGCTCGCCCTCACCATCCCGGGGCAGGACGTGGTATTCGTCCCCCCGGACCACCTCGACTCATGGGCTGACGACGCCCTCGCCCACGGCGTCACTGCCGCGTCCGGTACACCGACATTCTGGCGGCAGGCGCTGCTGCGGAGCGGGAAGGCCTTGGCGCGAGTGCCTCTCGCACAGGTCACCCTCGGTGGCGAGCCCGTCGACCAGGGCGTCCTCGACCGAGTCGCCGCAGCCTTCCCCCGCGCGCGTGTCTCCTGGATCTACGCGTCCTCCGAGGCGGGGGCGTCCATCGCCGTCCACGACGGCTTGGCGGGGTTTCCCGAAGGCTGGCTGGGCAACCGCAGGTCGAACAGCGGCACCGACGGCGACCGCCCCGTTCTCAGCATCGACCGCGACGAGTTGGTCATCGCCTCACCCCACCGCGGCGAGGGTGTGGACGAGTTCCTCCACACGGGCGACCGCGTGGAGGTTCGCGACGGCCGGGTGCACATCACCGGACGCCTCTCGTCCGACGAGATCAACGTCGGTGGCACCAAGGTTTCAGCGTCACAGGTGCGCGGGGTTCTCCTTGAGCACCCGGGTGTCGCGTGGGCAACCGCCCGGGGCCGCCGCGCGCCCCTCGTGGGCACGGTGGTCCAGGCCGAGGTCGTCCTTTCGAACCCGTCCGTCACCGAAGACGACTTGGCGCGCTACTGCGCGGCACGACTGTCCGACCCCGCTGTGCCGCGGCGGTTCCGGTTCCTGGACTCCATCAAACTGACAGGAAGCCTGAAGACCGATGTCTGAAGACGTGCCCGCCACCCCGCCAGCCACCTCCGTGCTCGTTTCCGGTGGCTCACGCGGCCTCGGGCTCGACATCGTCCGACTGATCGTCGACCGCGGGGCGAAGGTCGCGGCGTTCGCGCGGACGATCACCCCCGAGCTTCAGGCCGTCGCGGACGCCGAGCCCGACCGCGTCGTGGTCCGCTCGGTGGACGTGACCGACGCGACCGCCGTCAGCCAGTTCGTGAGGGACGCTGAGGCGTCCCTGGGCCCGTTCGACGGCCTGGTCAACAACGCGGCAATAGGCCAGGACAGCCTTCACATGCACACGTCCCCCGACCGCATCCACGACATCCTCGCAACCAACCTCGAGGCCCCGCTGCTGCTCACGCGGGCCGTGCTGCGGCGCATCACCGCCGGACCCGGCCGTGGACGCATCGTGTTCGTGACGTCGATCTGCGCCCAGCGCGGGTACGCGGGCCTCGTGGCCTACTCCGCAGCCAAGGGCGGCCTCGACTCCGCCATGCGCGCGATCGCCCGCGAGATGCATGGGCGGGTGCTCGCCAACAGCGTCGCCCCGGGCTTCTTCGCCTCCGAGATGTCGAGCGTGCTGGGGCCCAACCAACTAGACATCATCACCCGCCGAACCCCCACCGGACGCCTCTCCGAGCCGGGCAACATCATCCCGATCGTCGACACCCTGCTGTTCGCCGACACGAACATCAACGGTCAGGTCATCGTGGTGGACGGGGGGGGATCCATCTGACCCGGCTGCGCGAAATCGCCTCCTCCGATCACGTCGTCGTCACCCCGGACGCCTCCGGGAGCGGTCGTCCCAATCCTTGCGGGACCGGGTGCGAGGGCGCCCACTGCTACACCTCGGACGGACGGCGCCTGTGCTGGCGCCCCTGCACCGCAGGCACATTCGCGATCGACGCCGAACTGCTCGGCCAAGAGGTGGACGAGGTGCTCGGGCGTCAGTGCAACGATCCCGCCGCGGAGTTCTGGGCGGCTTGGACGCGCGCCGAGGTCTGCGCAAAGCTCACCGACACCCCGATCCTGGTCTGGGTTCAGCGTCATGGCCTGCGGGCCCCGCTGGACTTGCCGGTGCAGGTCGTGCACGCCGAACTAGACGGCCTCACTGTGTGCTTCGGCGCCCGCACCTGCTGAAGGGATCTCGCGATTGAGCCCGAACCGGTTCAGGGTTGCCACAGCGGAAAGGCCGGCCGGGAGGCATGGTGCACCATCCTGACGCGCAACGCGCTCCGCACCTCGTGCCAGCGCTGGCGGTGGTGACCGTTGGCTGCAGCGCGGGCAGAATGTAGGTCACGACCACGACCCAGAGCCTCTCCGCCTGAATGCGAGGACACCGCACACCATGACCCAGACCAACCGGGAGCGGCTCATTGTGCTCTTCCATGGGATCGGCGATCCCTGGCCCGGTGTTCCCGAGCCTGAGAAGCCGTACTGGTGCCCGTCCGCGCTGTGGCCAACCATGGCTGATGCGGTGTCGGGTCTTGCCGAGCACACCGACCTACCGGTCGAGATCTGCTTCGACGACGGTAATCTCAGCGACTACGAGCAGGCGCTGCCGGTGCTGCGCGACCGAGGCCTTACAGCGACCTTCTTCGTCCTCGCTGGCCGGATCGAGCAGCCGAAGTACCTGTCGTCCGACCAAATCCAGGCACTCCGGGAGGCCGGGATGGGGATCGGCAGCCACGGCTGGGCCCACGCCGACCTACGCCGCACGACGGATTCCGAGCTCGCCCACGAGGTGGACGACTCGCGCCGGCTGCTGGGTGAGGTCACCGGAGAGGCGATCGATAGCTTCGCCATCCCCTTCGGCAGCTACGACCGCCGAGTGTTGCGCAAACTGCGCTCCTATCGCACCGTCTACACCAGCGATGCGCGTCGCGCCAAACTCCCGGGCTGGCTGTTGCCGCGGCACACCTTCACGCAGGATTGGACGCCGGACACGGTGCGGCGTCTCGCGACTGAACGCTACGGGGTGGCGCAACTGGGGCGCCAACGGCTGGTCGGTGCGGTCAAGCGGCTGCGCTAGTCAGAACCCCAGGTAGACCATCTCGGAATAGGTGTGGTCGCAGTCGATCCCCGGGTTCGGCCCGCGATAGTACTTCGCAGCCCGGCCCGGGTAGTACCGGCCCCTGATCCCAGGCAACGGTCCCGAGGCATCAACGATCATCAGCGGATAGCCACGCGCGGCCAGCCAGCGCCAGACGACCGCAGTGTGAGGCAGCAGATCCGCGAGGTGCGCGCAGTAGATCAATTGCGCGGCTCGAACAGGAACCAGCCGCTCGATCCGGCGCGGCAGGAAGATGAGCGGCGTCAGCCCGTCCCGTACCTGAAGGCAGGGGGTTAGGCAACCCATCGCCGCATGATTCGCCAGGACGCTGGCGCGACGCTCATCGAGCCCCGCCGCTCGTGCCGCCTCCAGATCCAGCACCCCCGCCCGTCCCGTTGAAGCCGTACCGATCCCCACCACCTGGCCCTCGGTCCAGCACTGGAAGCCGAGCCGGCGCAGCAACTTCAGGGTATCGGGAATGGCCGACAAGGTGGTCACGGTGGCCTCTGGCGCGGACGCCGCCCGCCTCAATAGCTGTAGGGCATCCAGGATTCCGCTCGACGGTCGGACGGCCCAGCTGGAGATATTCGTATAGACCCGTGGGCCCTCGGGCGTCGCGTGGTCGGAGGAAATCGCGAGAATAACCCCCGTCAGGCCGCCGTGGTCGATCACATAGCCGTACTGCTCGGTGCCAGGCGGTTCCGCCCGCTCCCCCAAGCGTGTGAGGCCGACCTCCCAATAGGCCCGGGGCCGCCCCGGGAATCCCTCGGTCAGCAGCGTCACGACCTCAGGCAGATCAGCAGGCCCGATCGGACGGATCTGTGAGTCTGCCGTCATCTGTGTCTGTCCTGTCTCGGGGGTGGTGATACCGATGACTCACTCATTCTGTCACGAATGGGGCGGAGCAATGCTTGAACCTCTGGATGTGCGCCAGAGGCGCTGGTGCGCCGTGAGGCGCTGAGGACCGAAGGAGGTGTGAAGACCTCCTCGCTGGGTTGTCGCAGCCGCCTGGAAGTTGTCAAGCTGGATGAGGCCAGCGGGAGTGATTGTCAGGCCGCGGGATCGTCGTTCCGGGGTTCGTTGATCCAGGCCGATGCCGGTAGTTCGAGGATCTTCGGGCGCCCGATGTGGTGCCGAACCGAGAGCCCGACCGTGGTCCGCCGGCCCGACCGCACCCGACGCCGGGGCAGCGCGACACAGATTCCCACACGCCACCCACAACATGCCGGGCGGTCAGCCACCGCCGACCCGGAGATCAGGTAACCGGACCCGACCTTGTCCGTGCCGTCGGGTTGCCGGGCCCACACCTGGACCACCCGCCGCACGTCCACCCGACCACCACCCCTCACAAGCCCGTCGGTCGCGCATACCGGACCAGCACAGGGAAGCCGCGCTCGACCACCCGATCCGAGAGGGCGGCACACCAGCGGTCCCGGCCGTCGATCCGGGGGCTCGGATCATCCCACCGCCGGTCGGGGCGGGGGATCCGGGCGACGTTCCTTCGAGATACGCAAGGCGACCACCGGATCGGACACAGATCGTCTGGCTCCGCCAAGACACATCCTGGGTTACCTTTGGTCTTCGGCGGTCGGCGTGCGGAAGATTTTCTCGCCGTTTGCTAAATCCCCCTTTTCGTTTTCTGATTCAGTAATCCGGTATTTCGGGCCCTGGAAAAGTGCGAAAGTCGAGTATAGGGGCTCGACGCAATCGAGGATGCACTCGGGGGGTCTTGAATCAGCCGGCTTCGAGCAACGAGCGGGCGATGTAGTTCGTCAGGTTCCGGAACCCGCGACCCGCTGCCGCCGAGGTGTTCGAGCCTGCCGTTGTGATGTTCAACGCCCACATCCTCGAAACTGGCACCCAGTCCCTTACCGACTACGCACCGGCAAGACGACGGCTCGACGCAAAGCGGGCGAGCCGACCGATCGCTACGCGGGTGGACTGGCAGCTCTGCCCGTCGGCGATGGCATTACTCGCTGGGCGGAGCGCTACTGCATATAGGGGGTCGAGGAGTATCCGTGCAGCCGTTGGCGCTAGCGATGATCTTGAGTGTCGCCCGGGTCAGTGAGTGGGTTTCCGCGGTTGAGGCGGGCCGGCGCCGGGTGTTCACGCGTACGGGCCCACCAGTCCGGGGCGCCCTG
>DATCDE010000027.1 GCA_036510875.1 Actinomycetes bacterium | reverse complement strand
TTCGTCTGGATGGCCGGCTGCTCAACGTGCCACAGGTGGCGGATCACGTCGTGGACGTAGCCGCCGGTGAGCTCGTCGAGGTGCGCGTCCGTCCCCGGCGCGCTCCACCCATGCGCGGTGGCGTACGCCTCGAGGCCCGGCAGTGGCTTCTCGAGCTCCGCCAGCTTCGCCTGTGCGTTGCGCGCATCGCGCACCCGCCGCCGCTTGTCACGACGGGTGACGGCGCTGTAGAGCGTCCACAGCACTCCCAGCGCGATCAGAACGAGAAGTATGCCGAGATCCCGACCCATGGTGGCCACTGCACTCCCCCGTTCCCGAGGAACCCCAACGTGCTGCCAAGGATCCACCGGCAAGCCGCGGTTGACTACAGGTCCCGCACAACTTGTTTGGCGCAGGCGAACCAACAGGTCGGCTACAGGGCGATCCAGTGCCGCCGGGTGCGGCCAAGCTCAGTGTCCCGGATGTCCTCGAGGACCCCGCCGTTCTTCTCGATGGGTCGGCGCGAGCCCGGGTTGTCCTCCTCGCACGTGATCAGCACCCGCTCCAGCCCGAGCCGCGGCGCCTCGTCCAGAACCTTCCCCGCGGCCCAGGTGGCCAGCCCACGACGGCGGGCGGACGGCCGCACGCTGAAGCCGATGTGACCGCGAGCATCGAGCAGGAAGCCGTTCGGCACGGGCATGCCGGGACGATAGCCCGCCGCTCGACTGCGCCGTACGGGTGAACCCGCTGGACAGCCCGCTCGCCCAGGTCTTGACTCGACGCACGAGCGATCGGGAGCCCCCCATGGCCGATTCTCTGCTCGACCAGAACAGCATCATTGCCCTGGCCGGAGCCGCCTTTGATGCCCTGCCAGGCAGCGTCGTCTACGCCGACAGGGAGCCACGCGGTCCCGGCCGGGTGGACGTCGGCGACCTGACCGTCGTCGCTGAGCATGCGGCTCTCCTCGTCTTCCGCGACGAGATGCCCGGCGCGAACTGGATGCACCCCTGCACCTACGCCGCGGTCGACGTGGTCACCCACCAGCTGGTGGCCCGCGTCACCTCCGACCGTCCCCCTGCCTTCGGCACGCTGCCGGCCACCTGGGTGGTCGTCAGCGACCCGGACGGCCTCGCCGACCTTGTTCGGCAGCCCTGACCCTCCCCCTCCAGTCAGGAGAAGCTCATGACGTCCTACGACCGGCTCGAAATCCCTCCCGAGCGTGTCCTCGAGCGAGTCCGGGCCGAGGCGTTCGCGGCGCTGACGCCGCGAACAGCCGCGGCGACGCACCTCAGCCTCGTCCCCCGCATCCACCCCAAGGGCCACGTGCTGCACCTGGTGGACCGGCAGATCCGCGTTCCCGCCGACTCGGTCATGGTGTTCGTGGACACCATGCCGGGAGCCAACTTCGGCCACCCGTGCCGCTATCAGTTCCACTCGCCGTCCACCGGGGAGCTGATCGAGTCCGCGGAAGCGATGTTCCCGCCCGAGGTCGCCGACCCGCAGACGGTGCTCGAGCACTTCCACGCGCCGCTCACGCCGGCGTTCGCACGCCCGCTCGTCTATGAGCCGATCGACTGGGCACGGGTCCACCCGTGGCCGTGGTGGCTCGACGACAACCGCTACGCGCTGCTGTTCACCAGCCAGATCAGCAACCGCCGCCACGTCGAGGACCTCGAGTTCGCCTACCGGATCCTGCGGCACCGCCTCGGCTTCCCGGCGTCCCACATCCACGTGCTCTGCTACGACGGCACGACCGGCGCCACCGACGCCACGGCAGCCGACATGGCGACGTGGGTCGGCGACGGGACGGCGTACCAAATGCAGCTCAACGGGGCGGCCACGAAGGCCAACCTGCAGTCCACGCTGACCTCGCTGAGCAACCAGATGAACTCCGACAGCCTGCTGTTCGTGCACACGAACAACCATGGGTCGACCTCCGGGCTGTGCATCGACAACTCGACCGTCCTCACCCCGAACGAGTGGGGAACCATGCTGGGCGGCATGAAGAAGTTCGGCACCCTCGTGGTGACGATGGAACAGTGCTACTCCGGCGCCTTCAGCCAACCGACGCTGACCCAGAGCCAGGCCAGCCGAACGTCGTTCGCCAGCGCGGTGCCGGCGAACAAGGTGAGCGCCGGGGCCACCCACTTCGACCCGTGGGCGCAGGTGTGGTTCGAGAGCCTCAACGGGGCGACGGCCTACGGGGCGAGCCTGCCGGCCAACCCGGACGCGGACGCGAACGGCCGGACCAGCGTGCGGGAGGCGTTCGACTACTCCGACGCGAACGACCATGCCAGCTACGACGACCCGCAGTACGCCGACTCCCCCAGCGGCTGCGGTTCCAGCATTTATCTGACCAAGCCGCCGTCCTTGCTGGACATCATCCGGGAGCTGGGCAAGTCGCTGAAGCTGGTGGAGAAGCAGCTGGTGAAGAAGCCACCGTTGCCCGATCCGGCGCCGGACTGGGCCAGCGAGCTGATGGGGTCGCTCAGCGCGGTCGAGTCCCTCGCCGCGCGGCTGCAGGTCGAGGCCGTGGCCGAGCGGGAGATCCGGCTGCCGAGGACGCCACGCCGCAGCAAGGCCTGACCGGCTGCCCGTTCACGACCCCGGCGACGGTGCCGGATGCGTCCCCAGCTCTTCCACCCCGGGTGGCTCGACTCCTATCGTTCGCAGGGGCGGCCGACCGGATTGCGTCGGACGCGTGCGAGCAGGGGGGTGCCGAGGTGACGACCTGTGCCAGCTGCGGCTCCGAGGTCCCCCCTGGCGCCAAGTTCTGCCAGGAGTGCGGCGCCGCGGTGCCGCTGCGTGCCTGTCCGGCCTGCGGCGCTCCGGCCGAGCGTGGACGATTCTGCGTCGAGTGCGGATCGCCGCTTGACGGTGCCCGGCCCGAGGAGGCCTCAGCCCGCGTCCCCGACCGCCCGGTCGCCGAGCGCCGGGTCACGTCGGTGCTGTTCGGAGACCTCGTGGGATTCACCCCCCTGTCGGAGTCCCGGGACCCGGAGGAGGTACGCGAGCTGCTGTCGCAGTACTTCGCGGAGTGCCGGACCGTGATCGGCCGCTACGGGGGCTCGGTGGAGAAGTTCATCGGCGACGCGGTGATGGCCGTCTGGGGCGTGCCGGTCACCCATGGGGACGACGCCGAGCGGGCGGTCCGAGCCGGGCTCGAACTGGTGCAGGCTGTTGCGGCGATGGGCGAGGACGTCGGTGCGCCTGGCCTTTCCATGCGTGCTGGTGTGGTCACCGGCGAGGTGGCGGTCACCGTGGGGGCCACCGCCGAGGGGATGGTCGCCGGCGACGCGGTCAACACGGCGGCCAGGGTCCAGTCCACCGCTGCGCCCGGAGCGGTATGGGTCGACGACACCACCCGTGCGCTCACGGCTGCCGCAATCTCGTACTCCGACGCCGGCGAGCACTCGCTGAAGGGCAAGTCCGAGCCGGCCCAGTTGTGGCAGGCGCGCGCGGTGGTGGCCGAGCTCGGGGGCGGCCAGCGCGTCGACGGGCTGGAGGCCCCGTTGATCGGTCGCGATCGGGAGATCCGGCTGCTCAAGGAGCTGTTCCACTCCACCCAGGAGTCGATGCGACCTCGCCTGGTGGTGCTCGACGGCGAACCAGGTGTCGGCAAGTCACGGCTGGCGTGGGAGTTCGAGAAGTACGTGGACGCTCTGACCGCCACGGTGCGCTGGCACCGCGGCCGGTGCCTGTCCTACGGCGAGGGCGTGGCGTTCTGGGCGCTGGCGGAGGCGTTGCGCCCCCGCTTGGGCCTCGCCGAGGCTGACTCTGGCGAGGTGGTCACTGCCGGGCTCGAGGAGGCGCTGGTCCGGTTCGTGCCCGAGGCCGAGGAGCGGGACTGGTTGCGGCCCCGGCTGGCCGCGCTGGTCGGTGCTGGACAGGCCGGCGACTTCGTGCGCGAGGACCTGTTCGCGGCCTGGACGTCGTTCCTCGAGCGGATCAGCGAGGGCCAGCACACCGTCGTGCTGGTCGTGGACGACGCCCAGTACGCGGACGACGGTCTGCTCGACTTCCTGGACCACCTGCTGGCCACCGCTCGTGCCCCGATCTACGTGCTCGCGCTGGCGCGGCCGGAGCTGCTCGCCCGGCGCGTCGACCTGGGGGGTCGCCGAAGCACCGTGATCCGGCTCGACCCCCTCGACGATGCCGCCATGGCCACCCTGGTCGACGGCCTCGTGCTCGGCCTCCCAACCGCGACCCGGGCGGCTCTCGTCGCCCGCGCCGAGGGGGTCCCCCTGTTCGCGGTGGAGACGGTCCGCGCCCTGATCGACCGCGACGCCGTCGTCCCCCGCGAGGGTCACTACGTCCCGGCTGACGGCGTCCAGCTCGATCTGGAGACCATCGGCGCACCGGCGTCGTTGCAGGCGCTGGTCGCGGCCCGGCTAGACGCCCTGTCGCCCGACGAGCGAGCCGTCGTGGGCCGCGCCTGCGTTCTCGGCGCGTCCTTCACTCGCGAGGGGCTTCTTGCCATCGGCTCCGGCGACACACACCTGGACGGTGCGTTGGCGTCCTTGCAGCGCAAGGAGATCGTCGCGGTTCAGCTGGACCGGTTCTCGGCCGAGCGCGGGCAGTACCGGTTCGTCCAGTCAGTGGTCCGGCAGGTCGCGTACGGCATGCTCTCGCGGCGAGACCGGAGGGACCGGCATCTGGCTGCGGCCGACTACCTGGCCGGTCTTGCCGACCCAGGCGACGACCTCGCCGTGGTGATCGCCCAGCATCTGCTTGACGCGGTCGACGCGTCGAGCAGTGGCGAGACCGACAAGGCGGATCTGGAGCGCCGCGCGGGCACGCTCCTCGAGCGAGCTGGTGTCAGGGCCAAGGCGTTGGGGTCGCCGGCCGAGGCTCGCCGCCGGTTCGAGGCCGCGCTGGCTCGTGCCCATGAGCCCGTCGACCAGGCCCGCCTGCACCTGGCTGCTGCTGAGGCCGCCGGGGACGCCGGGGACTACGAGGGTTCGGCCGACCATGCGCGGGTCGCGACCGAGCTGTTCGATGCGGTCGGACGCAGCGTCGACGCGGGAGTCGCCGCCTCGGTTCGCTGCCGGGCGCTGCCGGTGCTCGCCGACTTCGCAGGGATCATCGAGATCGCCGAACCGCGCTGGCAGCTCCTGGCCGACACTGAGGGGGCCGAGGTGGCCCTGCTCCGACTCGCTGGCCCCCTCGCGACCGCCCACTACGAGACCGAGCGCGACCTCGACAGTGCCGCCCGCTACCTCGAGCGGCGCGTGTTCCTGGCCGAGGAGGTCGGCGACGCGGACCTCCTCGCCCAGGCGCTGATCAGCTTCGCCAGCCGGTTCCAGGCGACCGGCGCCCCCGAAACGGCTCGGGGGCTCAACGAGACCGCAGCCGGGATCGCGCGCGCGACCGACGCACCGGGCACCTTGTCCAACGCGCTGCTGAACCTCGGCACCATCCAGATGAGCCGAGACCTGCCGGGGGCGCTCACCAGCTTCCGCGAGGCGCTGGAGACCGCACGTCGTGCAGGAGCCGCCGGGTACTCCGACTACGCCCGAGGAAACTACGCGTCCGCCCTGTGGACTGCCGGACGCCTCGTGGAGGCGCGCGACGTGCTCGTCGAGGCGCTCGAGGTGGTGTCGGTTCCCACGATCGCGCGGTACCTCGCCTGCATCGAGGTGTGGCTCGCTGACGCCATGGGCGAGCCACTCCCGAGGCCGCGCGAGACGGACTTCTCCGGGAGCGCGTGGGACCAGGCAGCGCTGGGCAACCTCGCACTGGCGCGGCTGCTTGCCAGCGGCGACGTGGCGGGGG
>DATCDE010000026.1 GCA_036510875.1 Actinomycetes bacterium | reverse complement strand
CGTGTGGAAGCCCAGCGCGGGTGCCGCGTCGACGGTTGGCAACGTCCTGTGGCTCATCCTGTTCGGGTGGTGGCTGGCACTCGGGCAGATCGTGGCGGGCATCGCCTGGTGCATCACGATCATCGGGATCCCGTTCGGGGTTGCGTCCTTCAAGATGGTGCCGCTGGCGCTGTTACCCCTCGGGCGTGAGGTGGTCCCGCTAGATCAGGTCACTTCGTAGCCGCGCGAGAGGTCATGACCAGCGTCGTCGCCGTTCCGGTTCGTCCCGAGTCGAGTTGATGGTGAAGCCGGTCCACCTTATGACTGACCCCAGGTTCCCGCCCCACCTGATCATGTTGATCACGCTCTCTGTCGACGACGGGTGAAAGGTGACCGAGGTGGCCCAACACAGCGGCCGGTGGCGAGGTCGCATGCGTCACTCGGCCTGCTGACAGACCTTCGACTGCTCGACGCCCTTGCCTGGAGGCTGAGCCCGGGTACGGCCGGATCCACGACGCGCAAGTGGACGCACGGCACTTGACCTGCGCCTTGCCGCCGCGATCTCTGCCCGGCTCGCTCGGCTCAGGGCCGTCCGGCCCTACTCCATCCCCTCGTCAACTCGACAGGCACGAGCCGTGCCGGGTCAGACATCTCGATCGTCCAAGGCAGCTGCATCCAGTGACCCCGGCGCCTGAACCGCAGGCGGGAGGTTCGGCATGAGTTCCGTCGAGATCGCAGTGATCCCGACCTTGACAGTTCTCGTCGTTGTCGGTGCCGTGACAGCGAAGCACTTCCAGAATCGATCAGCGCTAGAGATCCACCGCGTGGATCCCTCCGCGTGGGAGGCGGTTCTAACGACTCCATCCAAGGCTCAGCCTGCTGTCCGGACCGACTCCCCGGTCCACCGGGTTCCCGCATCGACGCCGGTCGAATCGGTCGCAGCCACTCTGACGCCACCTCCATCAGCGCGCGGCGAGGCGACTCGGCCCTCGTCAGCCGGGCACAAGATCACAGTCATCGCGACCAAGGTCCAGCGACTTTCGGCGATCGTGATCGTCTTCGCCTGGGTGTTGGGCATAGTCGGAGCGCTCAGCCTCGCCGTCGCCGTTGTTGCGGGCGTCTCCCTCGCGAGCGGTGGGCAATCCGACCTGTTGATCATCCTTGCATCGAGCGTGTCATCGCTGCCACCTGCCTCGTCCAGGCGACGTTCCTGGCCCTCCTAGGCCGGTACACGGAGATGCGGGCCGAGGAGCATCTGGAAGGGGTCCGGCACCGATGAACAGAGGACTTGCCGCGACGGCTGGGGGTTCCCTAGCCATGACGATGCTGCTGCTCGGTGGGTGTGCGACCAGCGGATCGAACCCTGCCGCACCGACCGCTGTCAGCGGCACCCAGCAATCCGACGCGGCGAGCCCGACGATCGACTACGGCCAGCAGTACCTCGACGCAGTCAAGCCGCTCAACACCACCATGGCCGAGATGGCGACGAAGTTGGAGGCATTGCCGGAGTCGGCCACCGGGCCGGACGCCGCCAAGGTCATGGCCCCCTACGTGCGGGTGCTCAGGGACACGTCCGAGAGGTTGTTGCGCATGCCCTGGCCGGACAACGTGCAGGCGGACATCAAGACGCTGGTGACCGCCGAGGTTGGACTGGCCGCCACACTCGACTCCCTCGCCACCCAGAACGCCTTCAGCATCGCCCAGTGGACGACACAGTTCGGTGTGGACGGGGGGAGAATCGCGGCCGCCGTGGCAATCGTCCGCGCAGATCTGGGCCTACCGCGCGCAGGGCAGTAGGCCCTCTAGGTGACTGGTGTGAATCGGTCCGTTTGCGTGGGTCGCCGTCGCGGGGGTCGTTGCTGTGCGGTCCTTCCGGGCTGCTGATGTTCGCCGTGACCCTGGCCGGCTCGTCGTTCTTCGAGTTCGCAGGGATGCCATGAGGCCGCCTGTGGGTCCGGTCGTGGCTGAGCCTGGGCTCCCTTGCCTTCTCAGGCGGTGGCTGCCGTCCATCCGGTTGTTGTCGAGCGAACCTTGAGCACGGCGAGGCGGGCGAGGTTGTGGGAGGCGGCCAGGAGGTTGAAGTCGGCGTCGATCTTGGCGCGTCCGCGCATCCGGGCCCGGCGGCCGCCGTGTTTGCGGCGCATCAGATGACCGAGTTTGCGTTCGACCTCCGGCCGGGTCGCCCGGTAGTCCTGGGCCCAGGACGGGTCCTGCTGCTGCCGCCGGGCATCGGTCAGGCGCTGCTCGTAGCGACCGACCGTGATTGTGCGACCGTCGCGGGAGTTGGTGCACTGCGCCCGCAGCGGGCCGTCGGCGCAGACATCACCGAAGTTGGCCATGCCGCCGCTGTCCTTGCCGCGCCGGATGGTCGCGGTCTGCCCGGCCGGGCAACTCACTCGGTCGCTGTCGAGATCGACCGCGAAGCGGTCCTTGGCGAACCGGCCACCTGGTGCGGTCGGGGGCTGGGTCTTGCACCGCGACACGATGTCGTTGCCCGCGAGGGTGTCCTGGAACTCGCCGCTGCCGTAGGCGGAGTCGCCATAGACCATCGACCCGTCGCCGTCGCCGTCGCCGTCCAGCAGGTCGTCGATGAGGTCGCAGGCGACCGCGGCGTCCCCGACGTTGCCGGCACTGACCTCGGTGTCGGTGACGATCTCGCTGTCCGGGTCGACCGCGAGATGGCCTTTGTAGCCGTCGAACCCGCGGGCTTGGGTCTTGTGCCCGTGCCGGGCCTGCGGGTCGACGGTGGAGATGACCCGGTCCTTCGCGACCCGCCGGGCAATCTTGAAGCTGCCACCCTCGTCGGTCTCCAGGTCCTGGCCGAGCACGGTGGCGAGCAGCACCGCAGCGTCGGTCACCAGCGGGCCGGCCTGACGGCCATCCAGTACCGCCAGGCAGCCGTATCCGTCGCGGGCCCGCGAGTCGATCAGCTCCGCCCGGGCCGCGGTGTCGTCCCAGTCAACCTGCGGCTTGGCGCTGCTGGCGTAGTCATCACCACTGCTCAGCGCCGCCCGCAACTGCGTGCCCAGCTCCGGACCGGCCACCTTCAGCAGCCCGCGGATCGCCGAGCGGATCAGCGTGACGGTGTCCATCGTGGCGACAGCGTCGTAGAGCGGGGTGGAGTCCAGCACCCGCCTGATCCCGACCAGCCCCGCGGCCGACGCCGCCTCCAGGGCCACCCGGAAGATCCGGCGCGGATCAGCCGAAGCCGCCAGCCGGGCCCGCATGTCGACCAGCACGGTGTGCGCGAACTGCGCCCACCCGTCCCCGTCATAGCCACCGACCCCGGCGGCATACCGCCAGCGGGCGTCGAAGGCGTACCGGTCGACCGCTTCGCGGTCCGACAAGCCCTCGAGGCGCTGCAGCACCATCACGGTGGCGACCACGCACGGCGGGACACTGCGCCGGCCCCTGTCGCTGAACAGGTCAGCGAACATCTCATCGGGAAACAGCCGATCCCGTTCCCGGTTCAGCAGCGTGTAGATCGATCCCTCGGGCAGGGCCCGCTCGCAGAACCGGTTCAGATCATCGAGCAGATCACCCTGCCGCTCCGCCAGACCCAACGTCATGCCACACCCCAGGAGAAGGAAACCTTGGTCTCAGGGCAATTCTCCCGACCCGGTCACCCCGACCGGTGGACCGCCACGCAGCGAAAGACACCAGTCACCTAGGCGGGCATGTGCTCTTTGGCCCAGGTGGCGAAGTCGGTCGACGAGGTGGTGCTCACCCGCCGAGCGGCCGCGATCACCTCGTCGGCGTCGGGGCCGAGGTAGGTGTACTCCTGCCAGTAGCCCATCATCTGCGCCATCTCCTCCGCGCCGGGGAAGAAGGTCGCGAAAACCTCACCGGGCACCTGCATCACCGCGACCGAGTGACCCTGCGCGTTGAGGGTGTCCGCGACGTCGCCGAGGCTCATCAGGCCGGCCGCGGACGACAGGTACGCACCCGCGCCAACCGCATCGGGTTGGGCAAACGCACCAGCCACGACCCCGCCGAGGTCCTCGATCGAACCCATGTGCACCACCCTGGCGTCCGCGGCCAACGGCAGCGCCCAGCCCGTGCTGCCGTCCGGGAGCGGTTGTGGCGGCATGTTCTTCACCAGGTTCTCGAAGTAAAATGGGGCCTCGACGAAGGTGTACGCCGTGAAGCCTGCGTCACGGACGAACTGGTCGACCTTGGCCTTGCTGGTGAAGTGGGCGACCTCGTACCTGCCGCCGCTGATGGCTTCGACATTCGGCAACGTCGACCAGACGTAGTGCCTCACGCCGGCCTTGGCGGCAGCGTCGACGGCGTTGCGGCCCTGGGCGATCTCGTCGGAGCCCGGCTCCCAGAAGTTCGAGACGGCGAAGGCCCCGTGGGCACCGTCGAACGCTGCCTCGAGAGTTGCCGGCTGGTTGAGGTCGGCCGCCACCACTTCGTCGGCGGGCCCGGAGTAGGCGTCCGGCCGGCGAGTGATGGCGCGGACCCGGAACCGGCCCTGCTCGGCCAGGGCACGGACGACGCTACTGCCCTGAGACCCGCTGGCGCCGAGTACGGCGATGATGGGACGGTCGTCGGACATGAACCTCTCCTCTATTGCACGTACACGAATAGATGAACGCTCAACATACTTCCCCACTCTTGCAGGTGCAATACTTGGTCAGTGAGCGTTGAGCAGACCGTGGCGACCAGCTGGCTGGCTCAGCCCGAGTCGGACCGGGCGGCGTGGAACAACTTCCGCAAGGCGGCTGTCAGCGTGATCGCCCGGCTCGACGCGGACCTGCAAGACCACGTCCAGATCGGCTACACGGACTTCGACGCACTCATCCACCTGTCGACGGCCGACGACTCGACGATGCGCATGGCCGACCTCGCCCGCTCGGTGTCCCGCAGCCCGAGCGCGCTGACCCGCCTCGTCGCCCGGCTCGAGAGTCGAGGCCTCGTCGAACGCACCCGTCACTCCCCCACCGAAGTGAGTGTCACCCTGACCGAGCGCGGCCTCGCCTTGCTGGCCGAGGCCGCGCCCCGGCACCTGGAGTTGGTCGACCAGCTGTTCTGGGCACCGCTCACGGCGAACCAACGGGTCACGCTCGGCACGCTGTCCGGCCGTCTGCTCGACCTGCCGGCACCGAACTGCTGAGTCGACGGATACCCGACGCAGCCGCGAGCCCGGCCGGGTCCCGAGTCGGTCCGGTCCCGGGTCGGTCTAGTCCGAGATGAAGGCGGTGCTGGCCAGTTCCACAGCCAGCCCGCCACCGTCGGCAACCAGTGCGGTGCCGCAAACGGTCGACGCCTCGTCCGATGCCCGGAAGAGGCAGCAGGCCCCAGCATCGGCTTCCAGGTCCCCCCAGTGTCCAGCCCAACGAACAGATACCTACCGCCAGTCTTCTTGCCCCGATCGACCAAGCACGCCCATGCTGTGAACTTGTACACGTGCGCAAACGATCAAGCGCAACGATTCGGACTGTCAACCCATCCGACGGGGCCAACCAGCTCCCGTGCGAGCCTCGAACTGCCCACCTCCGCTCGTGCACGGAAGCCGATATGCGTGCCGCTGAGGCTGCACGCGATGCCGATCGCGCGCGCTTGTTCGGCGGACAGTCAGGCAACGGGGATCGGGTCGTAGTCGAGCCAGCCCTGGACGGGACAGTGACTGTCGTCAGGCTGGTGGGAGGCGCAGTGCTGCGTCGGCAGCGAGCCAGAACAGGCCCTCGCGGACGTCGAAGGCACTGTGCCGTCCCCGGTGGTCCCACTCGTCGGCCACCAGCGATTCCCCGGGACACAGCAGTGACACGAGGCGCGCTCCCCGGTACGTGGCGACGGCCAGCAGCGCGGACGTTTCCATCTCGACGGTGATGCTCCCGTCCCGCTCGACACGCCGTGCGACCCGGGTGCGAGCCTCCCGATACACAGCATCCGTGGTCCACGTGCGACCGGTGACGAACGGGACGCCCGCGTCCGCGAGAGTCGCCTCGACACACGCGACAAGCGCAGGATCCGTCTCGATGACACGGGAGGGAGCGGCGTAGTGAAACGACTTGCCGTCATCGCGGACTGCGCAGTCGACGACAACCGCGTGA
>DATCDE010000025.1 GCA_036510875.1 Actinomycetes bacterium | reverse complement strand
CAGCAGGTGACCGCGGGCCAGGTGCTGGTCCGGCTGTCCAGCCCGCAGGCCACCTCCGCGCTGGCCCAGGCCCAACAGGCCGACGCCGCGGCCGCCGCGTCCGCCAACGTCGCCCTGCCCCGGGTCGACGCAAGCGGGCTGGCTGCGGCGGACGCGGCGGCGCAGCAGTCCTTCGCCTCGGCCAAGGCGGCTGCCGAGCAGATCCCGGACGCCACCCTGCGGGCCCAGGCGCTGGCCCAGATCGCGACCGCGCAGGCGCAGTACGCCAGCGCCCGGGTCGCGGCCCAGCGGGCGGTGGCCAATGCCAACTCCGGCATCGCCGGCCTCGAGGCGGTCGCCTCGTCGCTGGCGCAGACGCAGCGGGCCTCGACCAGTGCGGCCCTGGCCGTCGCTCAGGCCACCGTCGACGCGCTGGTCGTCAAGGCGCCCATCGCCGGCACCGTGGTGCTCGGCGGCGTCGCGTCCGGCGGCGGTTCCTCGGACGTCTCCTCGCTGGTGAGCCAGCTGCCGTCGTCCGTGCAGGGCCAGGCGCAGTCGCTGCTCGGCGGCAGCTCGAGCTCGTCGGTGACCAGCGGGGCGCTGACGGTCGGCATGCCGGTGAGCAGCGGATCGACCCTGCTCAGCGTCACCGACGTCTCGACGATGTCACTGGTGGCGACCGTCGACGAGACCGACGTGCTCACGGTCAAACCGGGCATCGAGGCCGACGTCAGCCTGGACGCGGTGCCCGACGCCAGCTATGCGGGCACGGTCACGTCAGTGGACCTCGCGCCCACGACGTCGTCGCGTGGCGGGGTCTCCTACGTCGTGCGGCTGTCCCTCGGCGGTGGCACGACCGCGTCGGGCGACCCCGCACCGGCCCCGCGACCCGGGATGTCCGCGGTGGCCTCGTTGCGGGTGCTGACGGCCAAGGCCGCCGTCGCCGTCCCGGCCGCCGCGGTCTTCCGGGACGGCGACCGGGACGCGGTGTGGGTCGTGGAGAACGGCGTCGCCCACCGCCGCTTCGTCGTCCTCGGCGCGCAGGGCGAGTCGCAGGTCCAGATCTCCAGCGGGCTGGCCGTGGGCGAGCGGGTCGTGGTCAAGGGGGCCGACAAGGTGACCGAGGGCCAGCAGGTCGAGGGCGGGTAGCGTGACCTCGTCTGCCATCGAGGCCGTGGACGTCACCCGGGTCTACCAGCTCGAGGGCGTGGAGGTCGCGGCGCTGCGCGGGGTGTCGCTGCGGGTGCAGGCGGGGGAGTACATCGCGGTGGTCGGCCCGTCCGGGTCGGGCAAGTCCACCCTCATGCACCTGCTCGGCTGCCTGGACAAGCCGTCGTCGGGTGTGCTGCGGATCGGTGGCAGCGACATCACCGAGCTCGCGCCGAACGACCTGGCCGAGCTGCGCAACCGCACCATCGGGTTCGTCTTCCAGTCCTTCCAGCTGCTGCCCCGGACGTCGGCCACGGACAACGTGGCGCTGCCCCTAGTGTACCGGGGCGTCCGCAGGCCGGAGCGGGTGGAGCGGGCCGTGGCCGCGCTGGAGTCGGTCGGCCTCGGGCACCGGCTGCGCCACCGGCCGGCCCAGATGTCCGGCGGCGAGCAGCAGCGGGTGGCCATCGCCAGGGCGCTCGTCGGCGACCCGCAGGTGCTGCTCGCCGACGAGCCGACCGGCAACCTGGACACCGCCAGCGGGGCCGAGCTGATGGGCATCCTGGAGCGGCTGAACCGGGAGCGCGGGGTGGCCGTCGTCCTGGTCACCCATGACCACGACATCGCCGCGCGGGCCCGCCGCCAGGTGTACGTGCGGGACGGGCTCATCGAACGGGACACCGCAGCCGGATGAGGGTGCGCGAGGCGTTCGGCGCCGCCTGGGACGCGCTGCTGGCGAACCGGCTGCGCAGCGGGCTGACCATGCTCGGCGTGATCATCGGGGTGGCGGCGGTCGTCGTCCTGGTGGCGATCGGCAGCGGGGCCAAGCGCGAGGTGGAGCAGCAGGTCCAGGGGCTCGGCTCGAACCTGATCCTCGTGGTGCCGGGCGAGTTCTCCTTCGGCACCACGCCGACCCTGAGCCGACTGACCCTGGCGGACGTCGACTACGTGGGGCGCATCGTCGGCGACCGGTCCGCGGTAGCGACGACGCTGAGCTCCGGCGAGGACGTCCGGGTCGGGGCCAACGACGTGTTCGTGACGGTCAACGGCACCAACGAGAACGTGCCCAACGTGCTCGACCGGCCGCTGGCCAGGGGGCGGTTCCTCAGCCGGGCCGACGTCGACACCCGGCGCCGGGTCGCAGTCCTGGGGTCCGACGTGGCCGCCGAGCTGTTCGGCGACGTCGAGCCGCTGGGCCGGCAGGTGTCCATCGCCGGGGTGCGGTTCCGGGTGATCGGGGTGTTCGCCTCGCAGGGCTCGACGTTCGGGGTCAGCCGGGACAAGGAGATCAGCATCCCGGTCACGGCGGCGCAGCGGCTGTTCGGCGTCGACCGCATCGACGGGCTCGCCGTGAAGGCCCCGACCATCGACTCGATCCCCCCGCTGCAGAGCCGCATCGTCAGCGGGCTCGAGCAGAAGTACCCGGGCGAGAAGTTCTCGGCGGTCACCCAGACCCAAATCCTGGGCACCATCGGCACGATCCTCAGCCTGCTCACCCTCGTGCTGGCCGCGATCGCTGCCATCTCGCTGCTCGTCGGCGGCGTCGGCGTCTCGAACATCATGCTCGTGTCGGTCCGGGAGCGGACCAGGGAGATCGGGCTGCGCAAGGCGCTCGGGGCCAAGCATCGCGACATCACCGCGCAGTTCCTCATCGAGGCGGTGCTGCTCACCACCCTGGGCGGTGGCCTCGGGATGGCGCTGGGCGTCGGCGCCGCGGTGCTGGCCGACACCTTCTCGCCGCTGCCCGCGGTCGTCGCCTGGTGGTCGCTGCTGCTGGCCTTCGGAGTGTCGGTCGGTGTGGGGGTGTTCTTCGGTGTCGTCCCGGCCCGCCGGGCCGGCCGGCTGGACCCGGTCGTTGCGCTGCGCAGCGAGTGAGCACGGTGGTCGCAGGGCCCGCGGGGTCCGCCGGTAGCGTGCGGCTATGAGCGAGCGCGTCACCTTCGTCTGGGACGACCGGATGGCCGCCTACAACTTCGGGCCCGGCCACCCGTTGGCCCCGGTGCGCGTTGAGCTCGCGGTCCGGCTCGCCCGCGACCTCGGGCTGCTGGACGGGCCGAACGTCGTCGAGAAGACCGCCGACCTGGCCACTGACGACGAGCTCATGCTGGTGCACACGGCCGACTACCTGGAGGCCGTCCGGCGCGCCGCCGAGAACCCAAGCACGGTCGACCTCGGGCACGGCTTGGGCACCGAGGACGACCCGGTGTTCCCTGGCATGCACGACGCCGCGGCCCACGTGGTCGGGGCCAGCCTGGTGGCCATGCGCTCGGTGTGGGGCCCGGACGCAGACTCCGAGCACGCGATCAACATCGCGGGCGGGCTGCACCACGCGATGGCGTCGTCGGCGTCCGGGTTCTGCATCTACAACGACGTGGCGGTGGCCATCGCCTGGGCGCTGGCCAACGGCGCCGAGCGGGTCGCCTACGTCGACATCGACGTCCACCACGGGGACGGCGTCGAGCGGGCGTTCTGGCGCGACCCCCGGGTGCTGACCATCTCGCTGCACGAGACGCCGCGCACCCTGTTCCCCGGCACCGGCTACCCGCAGGAGATCGGCGGTCCCGGGGCCGAGGGCACCGCGGTGAACGTCGCGCTGCCCCCCGGCACCGGGGACGAGGGCTGGCTGCGCGCCTTCCACGCCGTCGTCCCCCAGCTGATCGATTCGTTCCAGCCCCAGCTGCTGGTGACCCAGCACGGCTGTGACAGTCACTTCCTGGACCCGCTGGCGCATCTGGCGCTGACCGTGGACGGGCAGCGCTCGGCCTACCGGACGCTGCACTCGCTCGCGCACGACCACGCCGACGGACGCTGGGTGGCGTTCGGTGGCGGCGGGTACGAGCACGTCGAGGTGGTGCCCAGGGCCTGGGCGCACCTCATCGGTGAGGTGGTCGGACGCCGGGTGGACCCGGCCACGGCCGTCCCCGCCGGGTGGACCGAGTACGTGCTCGAGCGGCTCGGCCGGACCGGGCCGGGCCACATGACCGACGGCGCCGAGCCGGTCGTCCGGCGGTGGAGCTCCGGCTACGACCCGCACGACGACCTGCTCGACCGCGCGGTCGCGGCCACCCGCAGCGCGGTGTTCCCGCTGCACGGGCTGGACCCCGACCTCGACCTGTAGCGAGGGGTCACGCTTCGTGTTTGCGCATTCCCCTCCCGCGACCGCGCCGGTCGTCACTACCATCGAGCGAACGCGTCCGTGACCTGCGACGGTGGGGAGCCGTTGCGGCGGAGGCACAGACGAAGGTGCGGTGCGCGATGGCGTCAGGATCGGGGGACCAGCCCCTGTCTGAGGTGCGCTTCCTGACGGTGGCCGAGGTGGCCGGCATCATGCGCGTGTCGAAGATGACCGTGTACCGGCTGGTCCATGCCGGTGACCTGCCGGCGATCCGGGTGGGCCGCTCGTTCCGGGTGCCCGAGCAGGCCGTGCACGACTACCTGCGGGACTCCTTCGTCGAGACCGCCTGAGCGACTCGGACGTGGCCGCACACCCCGTGCCGGTAGGCTGAGGGCCGCATCCACCGGAAGACATCGAGGACACCGTGGGCTCCGTCATCAAGAAGCGTCGCAAGCGCATGGCCAAGAAGAAGCACCGCAAGCTGCTCAAGAAGACGCGCGTGCAGCGCCGCAACAAGAAGTAGCCCTGCCATGGCCGGCCAGACCCGAGTCGTGCTCGTCACTGGCGTGGCGCGCTACTTGGGCGGCCGGCTTGCTCGGATGCTCACCGAGGACCCGAAGATCGACCGGGTCATCGGGGTCGACGTCGTGCCCCCGCGTGACGACATCGGCGAGGCCGAGTTCGTCCGGGCCGACATCCGCAACCCGATCATCGCGAAGGTCATCGCGAGCGCCGAGGTCGACACCGTCGTTCACATGAGCGTCCTGGCCCAGCCCGGCAGTGCCGGCGGCCGGATGATCATGAAAGAGGTCAATGTCATCGGCACCATGCAGCTGCTGGCTGCCTGCCAGAAGGCGCCCTCGGTGCGCAAGCTCGTGGTGAAGTCGTCGTCGACCGTCTACGGCTCCTCGCCCAAGGACCCGGCCATGTTCACCGAGGACATGGAGCCGAAGGCGCTGCCGCGGGCCGGCTTCGCCAAGGATTCGGTCGAGGTGGAGGGGTACGTCCGGGGGTTCGCCCGGCGCCGGCCGGACGTTACGGTCACCGTGCTGCGCTTCGCGAACTTCCTGGGGCCCCGGATCGAGACCCCGATGTCCGCGTACTTCTCGCTGCCGGTCGTGCCGACGGTGCTCGGCTTCGACCCGCGGTTGCAGTTCGTGCACGAAGAGGACGGGCTCGAGGTGCTGCGCCGCACCACGGTGACCGACCACCCCGGCACCTTCAACATCGCCGGCGACGGTGTGATGCTGCTTTCCCAGGCCGTGCACCGGGCCGGCCGCCCGACGCTGCCGTTGTTCGCGCCGTTCGTCTCCTCCATCGGCGGGCTGGTGCGCCGGGCCCGGGTGGTCGACTTCTCCCCCGAGCAGCTGCGCTTCCTCACCTACGGCCGCGGGCTGGACACCACCCGGATGCGTAGCCGACTCGGCTTCGAGCCGCAGTGGACGACGTCGGACACCTTCGACGACTTCGTGCGGGCGCACCAGCTGAACCGGCACCTGCCGCCGTCGACGGTCGAGGCCGTCGAGGACCGGCTGGCTGCGGTGCTCGTGGGGAGCCGGTCCGATGGCTGAGGCGAAGGTGATCCCGATCGGGGACGGCGACCCGGCCAAGCCGCGCCGTCCGCGGGCGAAGAAGGCCGACCGGCCCACCCCACCGCAGGCACCGGTCGAGCCTGCGCCGGTCGAGCCTCCTGCGCCCGAGCGGCCGCCGCTGAGCGAGGCCGAGCGGGTCCGCGCCGCGGTGGCCGAGGCGCTGCAGCCGCTGCCCGCCGGCGCCGACCTCGACGCCAAGGTGGCCGCGGCGTTGGCCTTCCTGCGCCGCCGGATCACCGGCGACTACGTCGTCGACGACTTCGGCTTCGACCCCGAGCTGGCCGACAAGGTGCTGTTCGCGGCGCTGCGACCGCTCTACAACTCGTGGTTCCGGGTGGAGACCCGCGGCCTGGAGAACGTGCCGGACACCGGCGGCGCGCTGGTGGTGGCCAACCACTCGGGAACCATCGCGATCGACGCGGTGATGACCCAGCTGGCGCTGCTGGACCACCACCCGGCCCGCCGTCCGCTGCGGATGCTCGGCGCGAACCTGGTGTTCTCCACCCCCGTGGTCAGCGAGTTCGCCCGCAAGACCGGCGGCACGCTGGCCTGCAACGAGGACGCCGAGCGGCTGCTGCGCCGCGGTGAGCTTGTGGGCGTGTGGCCGGAGGGGTTCAAGGGGGTCGGCAAGCCGTTCTCGGAGCGGTACAAGCTGCAGCGGTTCGGCCGCGGCGGGTTCGTCTCCGCGGCGCTGCGCACCAAGGTGCCGATCATCCCGGTCTCGATCGTGGGCGCCGAGGAGATCTACCCGATCGTGGGCAACGCCCGGACCCTGGCCCGGCTGTTCGGGCTGCCGTACTTCCCGCTCACCCCCACGTTCCCCTGGCTCGGGCCGCTGGGCATGGTGCCGCTGCCCAGCAAGTGGATCATCGAGTTCGGGGAGCCGATCCCCACGGACACCTTCGTCGACAGCGCGGCCGACGACCCGATGCTCGTGTTCAACTTGACCGACCAGGTCCGCGAGACCATCCAGCAGACCCTCTACCGGCTGCTCGTCCAGCGCCGCAGCGTCTTCTTCTGACCCTCGGGCGCGCTGGGCGGCGCACTCGTGCGTGACGGGTGGGTCAGGGCGGCGGCGGTTGGCGGCGGTGGCGGTCGATGGCGACCGCCGTGGCCGCGATCCCGGCGACCGTTCCCGCAGCGGCCATCACCGGCAGCCCGATCTTGGCGGCCTTGCGACCGGTGCGGTAGTCGTACACACGCCAGCCCAGGTCGCGTGCGTGCCGCAGCAGCTTGGTGTCCGGGTTGATCGCGCACGGGTCGCCGACGAGCGAGAGCATCGGGATGTCGTTGGAGGAGTCGGAGTACGCGCCGCAGCGCTGCAGGTCCAGGCCCTCGCGCGCGGCCAGCGCGCGCACCGCCTCCGCCTTGGCCGGGCCGTGCAGCGGCTTGCCGACCAGCCGACCGGTGTAGACGCCGTTGCGGGTCTCCGACACGGTGCCGAGCGCCCCGGTGAGCCCCAGCCGCTTGGCGATGACCGAGGCCATCTCGACCGGCGCGGCGGACACCAGCCACACCCGCTGGCCGGCGTCCAGGTGTGCCCGGGCCAGCGTCAGGGTGCCGGGGTAGAGCTTGCCGCCGATCGACTCGTCGAAGATCTCCCTGGCCAGCTGGACCATCTCGGACACCTGGTGGCCCTCGACGAAGCTGAGCGCCGCCTCGGTCGCGTCCGCCATGTCGGCGAGGTCCTCCTGGCCGAACACCCGGAACTTCACCTGGTCGCTGGCGAAGCCGACGACGTCGCGGACCGTGAAGAACTTGCGCCGGGCCAGCCCCCTGGCCAGGTGGTAGATCGAGGCGCCGCGCACGACCGTGTTGTCGAGGTCGAAGAAGGCGGCGGCCGTCGGGTCGGGCGGGGCCGTCAGGGCCGCCTCGACCTCGGCCACGGCGGCCGCGGCCTGGCCGGCGACGACCGCAGGGGCGAGTTCGGAACGCTCGGCCATGGGCCATGAGCGTATGGGAGACTCCGAACGTGGGAGCCAATCTCGCCGATCTGGTGCGGGCCGCGGCGGGCCAGCGGCCCGACCATGCGGCGGTGCTGGACGGCGAGCGGACGCTGACCTGGGCCCAGGTCGACGCCCAGGTCGACACGGTGGGGGCCGGGCTGCAGGGGCTCGGGCTGGCGCCCGGCGACCGGGTGGCCATCGTGCTGGGCAACTGCGCCGAGTTCGTGACCACCTACTTCGGCGCGCTGCGGGTCGGGCTGGTCGCGGTCCCGGTGAACACCGGCTCCACCGAGCCCGAGATCGCGCACCTGCTCGCCGACTCCGGGGCCCGCGCGGTCGTCTTCGACCGGACGGCGGCCACGGCGGTCCGCGCCCGGCCGGCCGCGGACGGACCCGTCCGGGTCGTCGTCGGGGCCCCGGCGCCCGGCGAGACCGCGTACGGCTCGTTCACCGGCCAGCCCCGCCCGCACGACACCGGTGCCGAGGACCTCGCCGTCCTGCTCTACACGTCCGGCACGAGCGGCCGGAGCCGCGCGGCGATGCTCACCCACCGGGCCATGCTGGCCAGCGTCGAGCAGGTCCACGGGCTGGCCGTCCCGGCCGTGGTCCCGGACGACGTGGTGCTGCTCGTGCTGCCGATGTTCCACATCTACGCGCTCAACGGCACCCTCGCGCAGGTGGCCCGGGTCGCGGCGACCGTCGTCCTCGTCGACCGGTTCGATCCGGCCGAGACGCTGCGGGTCGTGCGCGAGCGCGGGATTACCAACATCCCCGGGGCGCCGCCGATGTACGTCGCCTGGTCGGGGCAGCCCGACCTGCGGCAGGCGTTCCGTGGGGTCCGGCTGCTGGTCACCGGCGCCGCACCCGTGCCGGCCGCCGTCCTCGACCAAATCGCCACCACCACCGGGATGCCCGTCTACGAGGGGTACGGGCTCACCGAGGCGGCGCCGGGCGTGAGCAGCACCCTGGTCCGCGGGCAGGCCAAGCCGGGCTCGGTCGGGACCCCGCTGCCCGGGGTCGAGGTGCGGCTGGTCGACGAGGACGGCGAGGGCGTCGAGGAGGGCGACCCCGGCGAGATCTGGGTGCGCGGCCCCAACCTGTTCTCCGGGTACTGGCCGGACGGCAGCGACGGGCCGGACGCCGACGGCTGGTTCGCCACCGGCGATGTCGCCTACCTGGACGACGACGGCGACCTGGTGCTGGTCGACCGGCGCAAGGAGTTGATCATCGTCAGCGGGTTCAACGTCTACCCGCGCGAGGTCGAGGACGCCATCGCCAGCCATCCGGACGTCGCCGAGGTGGCCGTCATGGGGGTGTCGCACCCCTACTCGGGCGAGGCGGTGAAGGCCTACATCGTGCTCCGGCCGGGCGCTGAGCTGACCGCCGAGGAGCTGCACGAGCACGTGGCCACCCGGCTGGCCCGGTTCAAGTGGCCGACCATCGTGCAGTTCGTGGAGCGGCTGCCGCACTCCCCAGTGGGCAAGGTGAGCAAGCACCGGCTGCGGGAGGTCCCTTGACGGCGCCGCGGGTGCGCCTGCTCGGCCGCCCCGGCTGTCACCTGTGCGACGACGCCAGGGCGGTCGTCGCCCGGGTCTGCGCCGAGCTGGGGGTGGGGTGGGCTGAGCAGGACATCACCGGCGACCCCGACCTGCTCGAGCGGTACTGGGAGCAGATCCCGGTCACCTTCGTGGACGGCGAGCAGCACGACTTCTGGCGGGTGGACGAGCGGCGGCTGCGCGGCGCGCTGGCCGCAGTTGACAGGGCCGGGGACCGGCGTGGTTAGGTATGCCTAACCTAACGAAGGTGAAGTCGTGGTCGCCAACTTCCTGATCGGCCTGCGCGAGGGCCTCGAGGCGTCGCTGGTCGTCAGCATCCTGGTGGCCTACCTGGTGCGCACCGGGCGCCGGGACCGGCTGCCCCTCGTCTGGGCCGGCGTCGCCGCCGCGGTGGGTCTCAGCGTGGGGTCCGCGGCGCTGCTCACCTACACCGAGGCCACCGTGCTGCGCTCGGACGAGTCGAAGGAGGTCTTCGCCGGCGTGCTGTCGGTGGTCGCCGTCGGCTTCGTCACCTGGATGATCTTCTGGATGCGGCGGGCGTCCCGGGGGATCGGCAAGGAGCTGCAGGGCAAGCTGGACGCCGCAGTGGCGATGGGCTCGCTGGCCGTCGTCCTGATGGCCTTCCTCGCGGTGGCCCGTGAGGGCCTGGAGACCGCCCTGTTCATGTTCACCGCGGTGCAGGCGGCCGGCTCGACCGTGGGGCCGCTCATCGGCTTCGCGCTCGGCATCGGCACCTCGGTGGCGCTGGGCTGGCTGCTGTACCGCAAGGCGGTCACCATCAACCTCGCCACCTTCTTCAAGATCACCGGGGTGCTGCTGATCTTCGTGGCGGCCGGGGTGCTGGCGTACGGCGTCCACGACCTGCAGGAGGGCGGGGTGCTGCCCGGCGCCGACTCCCTCGCCTTCGACGTGACCGCCCAGGTCCCACCCGGCTCCTGGTACGGCACCCTGCTCAGGGGCATCTTCAACTTCAGCCCGCAGACCACCTGGCTGCAGCTGGTCGTCTGGGTCGGCTACGTGGTCCCGGTCCTGTACCTGTTCCTGCGCCCGGCCAGGACGCCGGCCAGCTCACCGGTCCCGGCGCGCGCCGAGGCCTCGTGAGGCTCGCCCTGGGGTCCGCGGCCGCGGCGGTGCTGGTCGCCGGGGCGGCACTGACCGGCTGTTCAACCGGCAGCGACGCCCGCGGCAGCGTGCACGTGGTGGCCACCGACACCAGCTGCGCGGTCGACGGCACCACGCTCACCGCGGGGACCTGGACGTTCGAGGTGTCCAACCAGGGGCGCGCGGTGACCGCCTTCAGCATCGAGGGCGCGAGCGGCGTCGTCGGCGACCAGCTGCGCGACCTGGCCCCGGGGGCCACCAAGACGGTCACCGTCGCGCTCGCCGTGGGCGACTACGACGCAGTCTGTCGGCCCGGGCAGTCCGGCGGCGGCGTGCGGCAGCAGCTGATCGTGAGCTCGCGCTAGCCGTCCGGCCGACCCGGCCGGGCGGCCTCCCGCGCTCGTGACTTTGTTCGTTCGTTCACAAGTGACTTACCCTGCGTGTGGGTGGCCGCGCGCCGAGAGCAGCGGCGCCCTTCGCCTCCAGGAGTCGCCGCGTGAGCCGTCGTCCCGTCGATCCCCGGGCTGCCCGCAGCCGCGGGATCCCGGAGGCCACGGTCGCCCGGCTGCCGGTGTACCACCGCGCACTGCTGGCCCTCGGCGAGAGCGGGGTGCGCACCGTCTCCTCCGAGGAGCTGGCCACGGCCGCCGGGGTGAACTCCCCGAAGCTGCGCAAGGACCTGTCGCACCTGGGCTCCTACGGCACCCGCGGGGTCGGCTACGACGTCGACTACCTGATCTACCAGATCGCCCGTGAGCTGGGTCTCACCCAGGACTGGGCCGTGGTCATCGTGGGTGTCGGCAACCTCGGGCGGGCGCTGGCCAACTACGGCGGGTTCGCCGGCCGGGGCTTCCGGATCGTCGGTTTGGTGGACGCCGACCCCGCGCGGGTGGGCGAGCAGGTCGCCGGCGTGCCGGTGACCCACCTGGGGCGGCTCGAGGGCCTGGTGCAGTCCACCCGGGCCACCATCGGAGTGATCGCGGTGCCCGGCCCGGCGGCCCAGCAGGTCTGCGACCGGCTGATCGCGGCGGGCGTGACCAGCATCCTCAACTTCGCCCCGGTGCCGCTCGTGGTGCCCGCCGGGGTCGACGTGCGTGAGGTGGATCTGGGTGTCGAGCTGCAGATCCTGGCCTTCCACGAGCAGCGCAAGGCCGACGCCGCCGTCCCTGCCCTGGCGGCCGGCCGATGAGCCTCGTCGTCGTCGGCCTGTCGCACCGCAGCGCGCCCGTCGACCTGCTGGAGGCCGCCGCGGTCGGGCCGGACGACCTGCCCGGCTTCGTCAAGCAGGTCGGCGACGGGCCGCACGTGGCCGAGTCGGCAGTCGTGTCGACCTGCAACCGGGTCGAGCTGTACGCCGACGTGCGGGCGTTCCACGCCGGTGTGGGCGAGCTGACCTCGCTGCTGGCGCAGCGGACCGGCCGTTCGGTCGAGGAGCTCAGCCCGCACCTGTACGTGCACTACGAGGACGCCGTCCTGCAGCACCTGTACTCGGTCGTGTGCGGGCTGGACTCGATGGTGGTCGGCGAGACCCAAATCCTCGGCCAGGTGCGCAACGGCCTGGCCGTGGCGCAGGCCGCGGGATCCGCGGGCCGGGTGCTCAACGACGTGTTCCAGCAGGCGCTGCGGGTCGGCAAGCGCGCGCACAGCGAGACCGGCATCGACCAGGCCGGGTCGGCGGTGGTGACGCTGGGGCTGGGGCTGGCCCAGCGGGCCCTGGACGGGTTGGCCGGCCGGCGCAGCCTCGTCGTGGGGGCCGGGTCGATGAGCTCCATCGCGGCGACCCAGCTGGCCCGGCTCGGCCTGGGGGACATCGTCATCGTCAACCGTACCTCTGAGCACGCCGAGCGGCTGGCCGAGCAGGTCGGCGGTCGCGCGGTCGCCATGGAGCGGCTCGAGCAGGAGCTGCACGAGGCGGACGTCGTGGTGTCCTGCACCGGAGCGACCGGGTTCGTGCTCGCCGCCGAGGCGGTGACCCGGGCGCACGCCGCCCGGGGTGGCCGGCCGCTGTTCTTCCTCGACCTGGCCCTGCCGCGGGACGTCGACCCGGACGTCCACGGCCTGGACCGGGTGACCCTCGTCGACCTCGAGGACCTCGGCGCCCTGCTGGTCGAGCACGGGCACGCGGCGGACATCGAGGCGGTGCGGGCCATCGTCGCCGAGGAGGTCGCCGCGGGCCTGCAGCAGCGACAGGGCGACCGGGTGTCCCCGACGATCAAGGCGCTGCGCCAGAAGGCCGCCGAGGTCATCGACGCCGAGCTGACCCGCTTCGACGGGCGCCGGCCGAACCTGTCCCAGGACGACCGCAGTGAGGTCGAGCAGACCGTCCGCCGGGTCGTGGACAAGCTGCTGCACACGCCGACCGTCCGGGTCAAGGAGCTGGCCACCGAACCCGCCGGGCTGGCCTACGCCGAGGCGCTGCACGCCCTGTTCGACCTGGACCCGCTGCGCTACCGCGAGGTCACCACAGCCGACGTGCACGTGCTCGAGGTCGACGGCGAGGAGGCGCTGTGAGCGCCCCCCTGCGGCTGGGCACCCGAGGCAGCGCCCTGGCCACCGCCCAGTCCGGCCACATCGCGGCCGCCCTCACTCAGCTCACCAGGACCGAGGTCGGGCTGGTCACGATCACCACGCCCGGGGACACCTCGACCGCGTCGCTGGCCCAGATCGGCGGGACCGGGGTCTTCGTCTCAGCGCTGCGCGACGCCGTCCTCGACGGCCGGGTCGACCTCGCTGTGCACTCGCTGAAGGACCTCCCGACCGCCCCGGCCGAGGGCCTCGCGCTGGCCGTGGTGCCGCTGCGGGAGGACCCGCGCGACGCGCTCGTGGCCCGCGACCGGATGACACTGCTCGACCTGCCTGCCGGGTCCCGGATCGGCACCGGGTCGCCCCGCCGGGCCGCCCAGCTCCGGGCGCTCGGGCGCGACTTCGACATCGTCGACGTCCGCGGCAACGTGGACACCCGGCTGTCCAGGGTCGGGCCGGGCGACCTGGACGCCGTGGTGCTGGCCGCGGCCGGGCTGGCCCGGCTGGGCCGCTCCGACGCCGTCACCGAGCTGATCGACCCGATCCAGATGCTCCCGGCCCCCGGCCAGGGAGCACTCGCGGTGGAGGTGCGCGCCGACCGCGCCGACCTGCTCGCCGCGTTCGCCCCGCTCGACGACCCCGGGACCCGGGCGTCCGTCACGGCGGAGCGGGCCGTTCTGGCCGGCCTCGAGGCCGGCTGCTCGGCACCCGTCGGCGCGTTCGCCCTGCTGGCCGAGGGCGACGCCGGCGAGCCCGAGTTGTTCCTTCGCGCAGTGGTCGCGTCGCCCGACGGCGGCAGGCTGCTGCGTCTGTCCACCACTGGTTCCCCGGCCGAGGCAGACGCCCTCGGCCACCGGCTAGCCGTTGCGCTGCTGGACGAGGGAGCCGAATCACTGGGGGTTGGCGTCAGGTGAACAGTCCCGACCAGACGAGTCGTACTCGCCGCAAGGGGGCGCCGGCCAAGCCGGTCGCCTTCGTCGGCGCCGGACCGGGCGATCCCGGCCTGCTCACGGTGCGAGGCGCCGCGCTGCTGGCCGCCGCGGACGTCGTGGTGCACGACGCCGGGGTCGCGCCGGCCGTCCTGGCGCTGGCCCGTCCCGACGCGGAGCTCATCTCGGCGGACTGCGGGGACGACGGCCTGCCCCTCGCGCACGCGGCCAGGGCCAAGCTCGCGGTGGACGCCGCCAAGTGCGGGGCGACCGTCGTCCGGCTGGTCGAGGGGGACCCGGGGCTGTTCGGCGGGCTCGGCGAGGAGGCCAGCGCCTGCCTGCGGGCCAAGGTGCCGTTCGAGGTGGTGCCGGGGGTGTCCGCCTTCACCGCGGCGCCGACCCACGCGGGGTTCCCGCTGACGGCGGCCCACGACCACGACGTGCGCATCGTCGACGCGTCCGGCCCGCCGGTCGACTGGGCCGCGCACGCGCGCCCGCACGTGACGCTGGTGCTCTCCGGCGTGGGCGACCGGCTGGACTCCGTGGCCGCCGCCCTGATCGCGGCCGGCCGGGCACCGGGCACCCCGGTGGCCGCGACCAGGGCCGCCACGACCACCGCGCAGCAGACCGTCGTGTCCACCCTGGACCGCATCGCGGCCGACGTGAGGGCGGCCCGGCTCACCGGGCCGAGCGTCGTCGTGGTGGGCGAGGTCGTGGCCCTGCGCGAGAAGCTGTCCTGGTTCGAGACCAAGCCGCTGTTCGGCTGGCGGGTGCTGGTGCCGCGGACCAAGGAGCAGGCCGGCGTGCTGTCGGACCGGTTGCGGGCCTTTGGTGCGGTGCCTGAGGAGGTCCCGACCATCTCGGTCGAGCCGCCGCGCACGCCGCAGCAGATGGACCGGGCCATCCAGGGCCTGGTCTCCGGCCGCTACCTGTGGGTGGCCTTCACCTCGGTGAACGCCGTCCGCGCGGTGCGGGAGAAGTTCGAGGAGTACGGCCTGGACGCGCGGGCGTTCGCCGGCGTGAAGGTCGCAGCGGTGGGCGGGCAGACCGCCGCGGCGCTGCAGGCCTTCGGCGTGCAGCCGGACCTGGTCCCGACCGGGGACCAGTCCGCGCACGGACTGCTGGAGGACTGGCCGCCCTTCGACCCCGACCTCGACCCGATCGACCGGGTGTTCCTGCCCAGGGCCGACATCGCCACCGAGACCCTCGCCGAGGGCCTGGTCTCCCTCGGCTGGGAGATCGACGACGTGACGGCGTACCGCACCGTGCGGGCAGCGCCCCCGGCCGCCGAGATCCGTGAGGCGATCAAGGGCGGCGGCTTCGACGCGGTCGTGTTCACGTCGTCGTCCACGGTCCGCAACCTGGTGGGTATCGCCGGAAAGCCGCACGCGCGGACCGTCATCGCCTGCATCGGCCCGGCCACCGCCAAGACGGCGGAGGAGCACGGGCTGCGGGTCGATGTGCTCGCCGGCCAGCCGGCCATGGACACCCTGGCCACGGCGCTGGCCGAGTTCGGCGACACCCAGCGGCTGGAGGCCCTGGCCTCGGGTGAGCGGGTGTGGCGGCCCTCGCAGCGCCGGGGCGGCTCCCGGCGCAAGGCGACGTGAGCCATGGGCTTCCCGACCGACCGGCCGCGGCGGCTGCGCCGGACGGCGGCGTTGCGGCGGCTGGTGGCCGAGACCCGGCTGGCCCCGGCGGACCTGGTGCTGCCGGTGTTCGTCAAGGAGGGCCTGTCGCAGCCGCAGCCGGTCGGCGCCATGCCCGGCGTCGTCCAGCACAGCCGGGACTCGCTGCGCCGGGCCGCCGCGGAGGCGGTCGAGGCGGGCGTGGGCGGGCTGATGCTGTTCGGGATCCCGGCGCGCAAGGACGCCCTCGGCAGCCAGGCCGACGCGGACGACGGCATCGTGCAGGCGGCCCTGCGCGACCTGTCCGCCGACCTCGGTGACGCCACCGTGCTGATGGCCGACCTGTGCCTGTGCGAGTACACCGACCACGGCCACTGCGGCCCGCTCACCGCCGGTGGGGAGGTCGACAACGACGCCACCCTCGAGCGCTACGCCGCGGTCGCCGCGGCACAGGCGCGGGCCGGCGCCCAGGTCGTCGCGCCGTCCGGCATGCAGGACGGCCAGGTGGGCACGATCCGCGCGGCCCTGGACGCCGGCGGGCACCCCGAGGTGGCCGTCCTGGCGTACGCCGCGAAGTACGCCTCGGCCTTCTACGGGCCGTTCCGGGAGGCCGCGGAGTCCACCCCCGCGTTCGGTGACCGCCGGGCCTACCAGATGGACCCGGCCAACGGCGACGAGGCGCTGCGCGAGGTGCTGCTCGACCTCGAGGAGGGTGCCGACCTGGTCATGGTCAAGCCCGCGCTGCCGTACCTGGACGTCGTCCGCCGGGTCCGCGACGCCGCGGACGTCCCGGTGGCCGCCTACCAGGTGTCCGGCGAGATGGCCATGGTCGAGGCCGCGGCGGCCAACGGCTGGCTGGAGCGCGACCGCTCGATCCTGGAGACCCTCACCTCGATCCGCCGGGCCGGCGCCGACATCGTGCTGACCTACTGGGCCACCGAGGTGGCCCGGCTGCTGACCAGGGACTAGCCGGGCGGCCGAGCGCCCCGGCAGTGCGCGAGCGTGTCGACGGCGGCCAGGTACTCCGGGCGCCGCAGGAAGCCGCTGTGCCCGACGAGCGGAGGCAGCGAGCCCGACGCGTCCGGCCGCAGCGACACCGGGTCGAGCAGCCGGGTGTCCACCGGGCCGCCCGGCTCGAGCACGAACGAGCCGATCGGGTCGCTCGGGGCCCACAGGTTGCGCCAGCACGGCGCCGTGCGCTCGGCGACGTCGCGCAGTGTGTCCGGGCCTAGGTAGGCCGGGAAGAACCGCGCGTACAGCCGCCG